>SKYZ01000098.1 GCA_007127625.1 Aquisalimonas sp.
CCCAGACGTCCACGGCGGCGACACCGCTTTGGCGCTCCAGGCGCGGACGAATACGGTCATCGACCAGTTGCCGCAGCTCGATGGGGTCCAGTGGCGCGGCGACCCCGACCAGCAGAATGGGTGTGTCGGCGGCGTCGAACTTGCGCACGCGGGGTCGGTCGGCATCGTCCGGCAGGTCGTTGACGATGCGGTCGAGCCGGTCGCGGATGTCGTTGGAGGCTTCCTCCAGATTAGTTCCCCAGCCGAAGGCGATACGGACGTTGCTGCTGCCCTCGGTGGAGGTGGAGCTGATCTCTTCGACGCCGGGTACGGCGGCCACCGCTTCCTCGACGGGGCGGGTCAGCAGCTCCTCCACCTCTTCCGGGCCGGCGTTGGCGTAGGTGGTGCTGACGGTGATGGTGGGGTAGGTGATGTCCGGCAGCAGGTCGATGGGCAGCCGCATGAGCGCCAGCAGGCCGATGGTCACCGCGATCAGCGTGACCATCAGGGTGAGTACGGGGCGCTGGACCGTGAAGCCCGCGGCGTTCACGGCGTGTGCTCCGCCACCTCGGCCGGATCCTCGGCCACCTGGATCGGCGTGCCGTCAGTGAGTAGGTGGCGCCCCAGGGTGATGACCCGGCCGTCCAGCTCCGGGTCGCGGATCTCCACCCAGCCCTGGTCGCGCACGCCCACCGTCACCGGCGTGAAGCGGGCCTGCTTGCCCTCCTCGCCGTTGGCGACCAGAAAGACGCCGCGTTGACCGTCACGCTCCAGCAGCGCGTCAGTGGGCACCGCGCGCGCTCTCTCGCGGCTGCCCGCGCTGACCCGGGCGTCCACGAACATGCCGGGCCGCAGCCGCAGCTCCGGATTCGGTACCTCGATCTCCACCCGGGCCTGGCGGGAGTCTTCCCGGAATACCGGGGCCAGTCGAGCCACGCGGCCCTCGAAGGTCTCGCCGGGGTGGGCATCGGTGCGCAGGCTGACGGTCTGACCGGGTTGCAGCCGCCCATAGTCGCGCTCGGTGACGAATACCACGCCCCGCAGCGGTTCCAGGTCCACCAGTGTCAGGATGGTGGTGTTGGCCTGGATCAGTGAGCCCGGGTCGGCCAGACGCTCGGCCACCAGGCGCCCCCCTTCGTCGATGCCGCGGCCGGCACGGATGCGGGTATAGCTGAGGCGGATCTCCGCCGAACGCACCGCCGCCTCGCGCTGGGTCACCTGGGCGCGGGCGAGCTCCAGCCGGGCCTGTTCGGCACTGACTTCGGTCTCTGCCGCTTCCAGTTCCGCGGCGGAGGCGACCCGCTGCTCGCGCAGTTCCCGGGTCCGGCGCAACCGTCTTTCAGCGGCTTCCAGGGACGCCCGCGCCTCGTTGACGCTGGCTTCGGCGACCATCAATTCGGCCCTGGTCTGGGCCAGCTCCTGGCGGAACTCCTCGTCGTCGAGCTCTGCCAGCAGATCCCCGGCCTCCACCGTGTCGCCCAGGTCCACATGCAGACGGTCAAGGCGTCCCGTCACCCGCGGTGCCACGTTCACCCGCGTTGCCGCCTCCAGGGAACCGCTGAAGCGGACCCGCTCCAGCAGGTCCCGCCGTTCCAGCGCGACCGCCTCTACCGGCACTGCACGCGGCTCAGCGCGGCCGGGGCCGGCAGTGTCATCGTCCGCCGTCCAGAAGATCGTGCCACCAAGCACCACACCCAGGAGGGCCACAACAAAGAGAGAGACGTACTGTCGCATGGGGTTGTCCGGGGTGGGGCGCGGGGGACACGTCGGCCGATCGGTTACGCCGGTATGGACCACCATCGGTTTGCAGTGTTCCGCGTCAGGTATTGAATTTCCGCGCCAGCGCTTCCAGCTTCTGCTGCTTGCGCTCTTCCGCCGAGGGCCGGCGTGGCTTCTGCGGCTTCTTCGCCTGTTTGCGTCGCTCCGCCCGCCGTTGCTTCTGCTCTTCCCGGCGCAAGGTGGCGTAATTCAAGGCTTCGTCCGTGATCTCGCCCGCCTCGGTGCCGTCGAGATTGATGCGGGGCTTGCGGGCGATGGTGGCGTCCAGGTAGGCCGGTGCTCGCGTGTACAGCGCCAGCGCCTGGCGGACCAGCCATGCGGGGGTGTCCTTGAGTTCGTCGTGATTGCCAACGGCCTCCCGCAACTGCTGCTGGATGCCGATGGCAAGCGGGCGCATATTCTCGCGGTCACGGGTGAAACAGTCGGGAAAGTGCTCGATGAGCTGATCGAGAAATGCACGCGTTCGCTCGGCGCGCTGACGCTTCTGATTCTGCGTGGTTGCCATAGTCCTTCCTGTGCGGCCCCTGCCCGGGGCAGTATGGGCCGGTGCCCGGGGGGCGTTCATTGCCTGTTCGACGCCATCGTAGCCGAACAACCGGCGCATGCCGAGAACCACGCCTCATCGCGATGGTGCCACACTTCGGGCTGATGTCAGACTCCGGGAGTCGCGTTCGTTGCCATGATTGCACTACTGATCCTCGCCCTGTTCGTCCTCATTGCCGCTGGTGTGCCGGGGCTCTGGGTGCGGTGGGTCATGCGCCGCTACCAGCAACCCCAGGACCGCTACGGCCTCTCCGGTGCCGACGTGGCCAGGGATCTATTGCAGCGGCTGGAGTTGCCGCGGGTCGGCGTGGAGATCACGGAGCAGGGCGATCACTATGATCCCCAGGCCAAGTGCGTGCGCCTGACTCCCGCCAACTACAACGGGCGGTCACTGACGGCGGTGACCGTCGCCGCCCATGAGGTGGGTCACGCGGTCCAGGACGCTATCGGTTACCGGCCTCTGCACTGGCGCGGGCAGTTGGTGCGCTGGGCGTCGGCGGGGCAGCGCCTGGGAGCCGGGCTGTTGCTGGGGCTGCCCGTGCTGCTGGTGGTCACGCGCTCGCCGGCGCTGGTGCTGCCGGCCATGGCGCTGGGGCTCGCCGGACTGGCCGCGGGGGTGCTGGTGCATCTGCTGACCCTGCCCACCGAGTTTGATGCCAGTTTCCGGCGCGCCATGCCGTTGCTGGAGGCGGGTTACCTTCATGCCGAGGACCGCCCCCACGCCCGGCGCATCCTGCGTGCCGCGGCATTGACCTACGTGGCTGCGGCGGCCATGAGTCTGATGAACGTGTGGATGTGGTTGCGCCTCCTGCGCCCCTGATCCGTAGTGTTCCGGTGGCGCGTCAGGGGCTGGTATGCTTGACCGCAAGATGCGGATTTTTATCGGGCCAGGTACGGGGAGGGGCGCGTGATGACACGGGCAGAGACGAACCTGGAAACGGTCACCGGCGACATCACCCGGCAGGCGGACCTGGACGCGGTGGTCAACGCGGCCAATGCGCAGTTGATGCCCGGCGGCGGCGTGGCCGGCGCCATTCACCGTGCCGCCGGCCCCGAGCTGGCCGACGCCTGTCGGGCCATGGCGCCCATCTCTCCCGGGCAAGCGGTGATCACCGACGCCTTCGGGCTGCCCAATCGCTGGATCATCCACTGCCTTGGCCCCCGCTACGGTATCGATGAACCGTCGGATACGTTGCTGGCCGATTGCTACCGTAACGCCCTGCGCCTTGCCGAGGAGTACGGTATGGAGGGCATCGGCTTTCCGGCCTTGTCCACCGGCGCGTTCGGCTATCCATTCGACGATGCGTCGCGGGTTGCGCTGGACAGCGTCGATGACGTTCTCGCGGAGTTGCAGCGGCCGCCGCAGCTGGTGCGTTTCGTGTTTTTCTCGGACAGCGATCGGGAGCAGTTCGAGGCCGTGCGTCAAC
>SKYZ01000115.1 GCA_007127625.1 Aquisalimonas sp.
GAGTGGCTGCAGCGTTTCGACAACCACTTGCGCAGCGAACGCCGGCTTGCCGATCTGACCCGCAAGCACTACGGCCGCGACCTGGACGCCCTGGTCCGGTGGTGTGACCAGCATGCCGTCGCCGACTGGAGTGAACTCCACGCCAGCCACATCCGCCAGTTCGTGGCCGACGGCCACCGCCGCGGACTCTCCGGCCGCTCCCTGCAGCGCCGCCTGGCCGCCCTGCGCACGTTCTTCCGCTATCTGGTGCGCGAGGGCGCCCTGCAGCACGATCCAGCCACCGATATACCGGCGCCCAAGAGCGGCAAACGCCTGCCCCGCACCCTGGACGTGGACAGCGTGGCGCGCCTGCTGGACGGCATGGACCCGGGCGAGGACCCGCTGCTGCTGCGCGATCTGGCCCTGTTTGAACTGCTCTACTCCTGCGGCCTGCGGCTGAGCGAAGCCGCGTCCCTGAACCTGAACGGCCTGGACCTGCGGGAAGGTGTGGTTCGCGTCACCGGCAAGGGCGCCAAGGACCGTCTCCTGCCCATTGGCCGCAAGGCACGGGAGCGCCTGGGCGAATGGCTGCAGTCCCGCGCCGGCCTGGCCCGCATCGAGGAGCAGGCAGTGTTCGTCAATCGCCGCGGCGGGCGGCTGTCCGTGCGCGGCGTCGAGGACCGCCTGGCGCGGCTGGCCGGTGAGCTGCTGGGTCAGGCCGTGCACCCGCACATGCTGCGCCACTCCTTCGCCAGCCACATGCTGGAATCCAGCGGCGATCTGCGCGCGGTGCAGGAGCTGCTGGGCCACGCCAGCATTGGTACCACCCAGGTCTATACGCACCTGGACTTCCAGCACCTGGCCCGGGTCTACGATGCCGCTCATCCCCGCGCTCGCCGGCGCGGCGAAGACAAGTAACCCATCCCCCTTTAAATCGTCGTGCATGCCCCCATCACCGGGGGAGCCCTGCCTGATAGACTATCGGGCGCTTATCCTCCCCGGCACAGGAGTCGCAGGCCCGTGGAACAGTTCGAAGGCACCACTATCCTCGCCGTGCGCCGCAACGGCCGTGTCGCCTTGGGCGGCGACGGCCAGGTCTCGCTTGGCAACACCGTGATGAAGGGCAACGCCCGCAAGGTCCGCCGCCTCTTCCATAACGAAGTGATCGCCGGTTTCGCCGGCGGTACCGCCGACGCGTTCACCCTGTTCGAGCGCTTCGAAGGTCAGCTGGAGAAACATCGCGGCAACCTGGCGCGCTCCGCCGTGGAACTGGCCAAGGACTGGCGCTCGGACCGCGCCCTGCGGCGCCTGGAGGCGCTGCTGGTGGTAGCGGACAAGGAGCTCACACTGATGATCTCCGGCAACGGTGATGTCATCGAGCCCGAGCGGGACCTGATCAGCATCGGCTCCGGCGGCCCCTACGCCCAGGCCGCCGCCACCGCGCTGCTGGACGAAACGCAACTGGGCGCCCGCGAGATCGTCGAAAAGGGGCTGAACATTGCCGCCGACATCTGTGTCTACACCAACCGGTACCTGACCATCGAGGAACTGCCGGGCAACACCCCCACCGTGGAGGCCTGAGAAGACCATGTCCGAGATGACCCCCCGGGAGATTGTCCAGGAGCTGGACACCCATATCATCGGCCAGGCCGACGCCAAGCGGGCCGTGGCCATCGCCCTGCGCAACCGCTGGCGGCGCATGCAGCTCGACGAGCCGCTGCGCGGTGAGGTGACGCCCAAGAACATTCTCATGATCGGCCCCACCGGCGTAGGCAAGACCGAGATCGCCCGGCGTCTGGCCAAGCTGGCGCGGGCGCCTTTCGTGAAGGTGGAGGCCACCAAGTTCACCGAGGTGGGCTACGTGGGTCGCGACGTGGAATCCATCGTCCGGGATCTGGTGGACTACGCCATTAAGATGATCCGCGAAGAAGAAATGGAGAAGGTCCAGTACCGGGCCGAGGAGGCCGCCGAGGAACGCCTGCTGGACATCCTGCTGCCGCGGGCCACCACCCACAGCAGTGACGCCGACGACCACAGCGAGGCCACCCGTACGAAAATGCGCAACAAGCTGCGATTCGGTGACCTGGATGACCGCGAGGTGGAGGTGGACGTCTCCGCCCACTCCCCCAGCGTGGACATCATGGCGCCCCCGGGCATGGAGGAGATGACCAACCAGCTCCAGAGCATGTTCCAGAACATGGGCGGGCAGCGCACCCAGAAGCGCAAAATGAAAATCCGCGACGCCCGCAAGGTACTCCAGGAAGAGGAGGCGGCGCGGCTGGTCAACGAAGAAGAGGTCAAGGTCGCCGCCGTGGAGCGGGTAGAACAGAACGGCATCGTCTTCCTGGACGAACTGGACAAGGTCGCCAAGCGCGCCGAGAGCGGGCAGGGCGGCGATGTCTCCCGGGAGGGCGTGCAGCGGGATCTGCTGCCCCTGGTGGAAGGCTCCACCGTCTCCACCAAGCACGGCATGGTCCGCACCGACCATATCCTGTTCATCGCCTCCGGCGCCTTCCACCTGTCCAAGCCATCGGACCTGATCCCGGAGCTCCAGGGCCGCCTGCCCATCCGCGTGGAGCTGAACGCCCTGAAGGTGGAAGATTTCGTGCGCATCCTTACCGAGCCCAGCGCCTCGCTCACCGAGCAGTACACGGCGTTGATGAAGACCGAGGGCTGCGAACTTGCATTCACCGGCGACGGGATCGACCGCATCGCCCAGGTGGCCTGGGAGGTGAACGAGCGCACCGAGAACATCGGCGCCCGGCGTCTGCACACGGTCATGGAACGTCTGCTGGAGGAGATCTCCTACCAGGCCCCGGACCGCAGCCACGAGACCATTACCGTGGATGCGGCCTACGTGGACGAGCACCTGCGGGATCTGGCCAAGGACGAGGACCTCAGCCGGTACATTCTGTAGGGCGTACCTTAGGCGGATCTTCAGGTCCGCCGTCGCCAGGCCCCGTAGGGTGGACCTTCAGGTCCACCGTCCCCCAACATGCTGGCCAAGGCGGCTCGTCGGAGCCCGCAATGGCGGACCTGAAGGTCCGCCTTACAGGTTTACCTACGCGGGTTCCGACAACTTGGGCCTGCTTGCCGAATCGAGGTGGCCATGCCAAACCCGACCGAACTGCAACTTCACCAGGCTTCGAAGGTGCTCGAGGTGAGCTTCGACGACGGCAGCCGCTTCGAGCTTTCCTGTGAATACCTGCGCGTCCACTCCCCCTCGGCGGAGGTGAAGGGCCACGGCCCGGGACAGGAAGTGCTGCAGGTGAACAAGGAAGACGTGAACATCACCCGCATCGAGCCGGTGGGCAACTATGCGGTGCGCCTGCATTTCGACGACGGCCACCACACCGGGCTGTACACTTGGGAGTACCTGTACGAGCTGGGCGCGAACAAGGACGACTACTGGCAGAAGTACCTGGATGCCCTGGCCGCCGCGGGGTATCAGCGGCGGGTGTGATGCGGGCACCGACGGCGGTGGGTGACCGGTGCATCAAGATGCACCCTACGGGTCGCGGCTTGCGCCGCTCCTACGCTGAGGCACTCCCATGTTGCCCGACGTAGGGTGGACCTTCAGGTCCACCCTACGCTCTCACGGGACGCCGCGCCGGAGTCGGGCTCCTCGCTCCCCGTCCCGGTGCATTCCATGCCTCCTTCCCACGCGCATCCACCCGGTGGAAGGGCTGGGGAGGGGGAGTCCTTTAGGCAGGCGGGCGACGGTGGCGACCTTGGACCGGGGAA
>SKYZ01000350.1 GCA_007127625.1 Aquisalimonas sp.
AGGGAAAGCTCCGCCTTGCCCGCCGCCAATTGGAGACTTGGTCATTCCCGGCCTTCTGCAAGCGACTCGAAGGCGTCATTGGACTGCAGTCGCCGAACGGCCGCTATCGCTGACCGCAGCTCCGACCAAGACGAATAATCCCGGGATTCTGGTAACCTAAGGGAGTCACGTCAGCGGCCTCAGGTGCGGTCCATGCAGACAGCCAAACAGGAAGTCCAGGAACTCCTCCGGAACCTTCCGGACGACAGCAGTTATGAGGATATCCAGTACCACCTTTATGTCCTGGAGAAAGTCAGGCGTGGCGAGGCCCGTGCCGAGACAGAGGGCACCGTATCTCATCAAGAGGCCGTGGACCGTCTCTCGAAATGGCGTACGAAGTAAAATGGTCACCGGAGGCGGTTGAGGACGTCGAAGCCATTGCTGCGTGGATAGGCAGAGATTCGCCGCAGCACGCCGAGGCCCTTGTTGATCGACTGCTGCAGGTGGTTGCCGCCCTTGACCACAATCCCTTTCGCGGCAGAGTGGTTCCGGAATTCGAGAACTCCTCTTATCGTGAGACTTTCGTTTTCAGCTACCGGGTGATCTACCGAGTCGATCCAGCCGCTGTCGTTGTGATCGCGATCGTTCATGGCAAGCGCTTACTGGAGAACATTCCACGCAGGGAATAAATCCGGTCCGACGAGCGACAACCGCGCCACAAGTGAACACTCCGATCCCTCCTTTACCGCGAGCCATATGCGGTCGGTCAGAGGCAACACAGATGACCGCTCCGGGTCGGAGGACCCACATGCGGAGTCTTCTTCCCGAGCGGTGGCGTGAAACGGACCATCGGCGGTCGGAAATGATGCTTCGATCGTTCGGCTGATGCCGTGGATCCGGGAACGGCGCCTGCCGGCCAAGGGGTGTTAGTCAAGCATGTACGCTTGGTTCTCCGCCTACAGAGATCCAATCGGCCTCCCTTTTCGCCACCATGAATTATACTGGAAACAACGCACCGGGGGCGGGCGCGGCGATGCGGAGTGGTTTCCCGGGTGCTCGTCGAGGAAGCAGCTATGGCGTTCGAGACGTCAGCGGTGTACTGGGTCGGGGTCCTCCTGATCTTCGTGTACGCGCTCGAGCGCTTCAACACGCCACCCACCAATCGTCCGTCAACCACCTGGATGCGATACCACCTGGCGGCGCTCGTCTATGTCGGGCTGTTCGAGATCACCTTCGCTGTGATCGTCCGCTACCCTCAGCTCATCGAGTACGTTCGTGCCCTGGGGCCGGAGATACGCGATTTGCTGCCGGACATGGCCGATGATAGCGACAACCCCACTTCGTTCACGGTGGGCGTCGCTATGCTGTTGTCGGTTCTCGTCCCGAAGGTGCCGGGCCTTTCCCGCATGGACCATGCCGTGCGAGCCGCCCTGCAGCGCGCTGCGGCCATTCCTCACGAGGCCCGGCGTTTCTCGAAATGCATCCAGCGGGCCGAGTTCATCCCTGACGAGTCGCTGAAGCGGGCCATCGAAGCAAACTACCTGAAGCTCGGGCTGAACGAGACACTGCCGGCACTGGATGACCCGCAACCCGCCGCCACGCAGCTCCACAGGCTCACGGCCATGATGCTCACGCTGGAGAACTGGGAGACCGATCGACGGTTCGCGGGCTTCATCCAGCAACGGAACGATCAGTACGGCCGGCTCAAGGATCGCTATGCTCTCATCGTCGGTATGGCCAAGGCCTATTTCGAGCTGCGTGACGGCAGCCCGGAGGCCCGCGGAGACCGCTTCGGCGAGATCGCCGGCAAGTTTCGCGACAGCTTCGAGGACGAAACGCGAAACCTGATTCTCGAAGCGGCCCAGCTCGTCAGCCACATCCTGCTGAAATGCTGCGTCCGCGCCTCGACACGGGTCACTGAGCTGTGCTCCATGGGCCTTCGGCCGCGGGAGGATGAGCGGCAGGGCATGACCGCCGACCAAGCCACCCTGCTGCTGGGCACGCTGGTGCTGATCGTGCTCCTCTATTCCGTGCTTGTGAGCGATATCACGCAGATCGACACTCTCACACGGGTTGCCATGGTGCCGATCATCTACACGTTCGCCGTTGTCGCAGCAGTGGTTCCGAAACAGCACTGGGGCCTATTCCGGCGCAGCCCCGGGGCCCCGCCACCGGCCTTCGGCTATGCCATCTCCGGCCTGGCGTCCGTCGCGTTTGCGCTGTGCGTCGCGATTGCATTCCAGGCGTTGTTGCTCCTCAAGGGCAATGAGCCGGTCAGCGCGCTCAGCATCGCCTGGACCGAGTTCTGGGAACTGCGTGCACCCTGGCTGCTCATGTCGTTCACCACGGCGGTCGCCACCGCGGCCGTGCTCGACTCGCTGCACTTGGCCCGGATCCAGCCGGAATCGCGACGCCAGTGGTTCGAGGCAGGCACGCTGGCGCTCATTATCGGGACCACCGGATTCTTCGTCTGGTGGCTGATCGCCGACCTTCGCGCCGGCGCCGGGGCCGCAGCACCCCCTCTATGGGGTGTCGTCGCCGTATCGTCGATCTTCGGCGGGCTCATCGGCTACATGGTGCCCCACTGGTATCGCGGCAGCTCGACTTCAGGAGAGCTCAGTCCCGCATGACCCCTTAGATCCCTTGGCGCACCCGTGCAACGTAAGGGGACGATCATGAAGATAAGAAGACACCGACTGGATGCCAGCGGGGAACGCGTGCGCTTTGCCCAGTCCCCGAATACCAGCGGCATACTGGACCCGCAGTACCTGATCATCCATTTCACGGCGGGCAGCAGCGCGGCGGCGAGTATAAGCTGGCTGATCAACCGCGACGCCCGCGCCTCGGCGCACCTGGTGATTGGTCGGGACGGCTCGATCACCCAGCTCGTGGCCTTCAATCGCGTCGCATGGCATGCAGGAGCCAGCCAGTGGGAAGGGTTGACGGGCCTGAATCAATACAGCATCGGAATTGAACTCGACAACGCCGGACGGCTGGAACGCAAGGGTGGGCAATGGTGTGCGTGGTTCGGGAATGCCTATCCTCAGGATCAGGTGATGGAAGCGGTCCACGGGAATGAGTCCACTGTCAGTGGGTGGCATGTCTACACCCCGGAACAGATCGAAGCGGCTCTCAGTGTTTCACAGGCGTTGGTGGCCAAGTATCGGTTGAAAGGTATTGCTGGCCATGACGAGATTAGCCCGGGGCGCAAGGTCGACCCTGGCCCAGCCTTCCCCATGGGAAGTTTTCGGGCGCGCTTGCTTGGACGCAGCGAGGATGCCTACCCCCACTATCGCACGATCACGGTGCTCAATATCCGCACGGGCCCCGGCACTAACCACGAACGCCTTCCCGAGAGTCCGCTATCCCGTGGGGCTTGGCTCGAAGTGCTGGACGAGAACGGGCCATGGCGTTACGTGGCCTTGTCAGGCCGCGATAGTGCAGCAGGCGAAGTCCTGGGATGGGTGCACGGCGGCTACCTGCAGCGAGCGGGCTGAGCCCTGGTTATCTAACGTCAACTATCCTGGCCGGTCGTGTTGCCTCACTAAGATAAGTTACCGACGGCTTCACGAGGAATGTTACTCACCCCACCGTGGATCAGAAGTCCGCTGCAGGGGCGTAAGCAGCTCTACGGAGAAGCTTCGCCTTCTTGCAAAACCCCAAAGACGAGTTTGTGTGCCATGTCCTTGCGCCATTCCCTGAGGCGTCGTTGCAGGGTGCGGACTTGGCCATCATGGAA
>SKYZ01000472.1 GCA_007127625.1 Aquisalimonas sp.
ACGACGGTCACCCGGAGCCCCTGGTGGTGCCGGTGGACGGTTCGGACGCCGCCTGCCGCGCAGCCGCCCATGCCGCCACCGTGGCCCGCTGCACCGGCGCCCGGATCCACCTTCTGCATGCATTCCCGGGCTCGCCCCAGGAAGTACCGCTGCTCTCCGGTGACCTCGGCGGCAGTGCCGATGTCGGCCCCTTCGCCGAAGAAGCCTTCGCGCAATTGGGGGACGACTCGGCGCGCGAAGCGTTCGACTCGGCCAGGGACACCATGGCGGACACCGGCGCAACCGGCCTGGATATCGTCGAAATACGCCGTCGCGGCGAACCGGCGCATGCCGTGCTGGACTACTTGCGGGAAATCGGCCCCGCGGAGATCGTCATCGGCCGCCGCGGGCTTGGACGCGTGCAGGAGCTGCTGGTGGGCAGCGTAAGCCAGAAACTCCTCCACGGCGCCCGCTGCCCGGTGACCGTCATCGGCTGACGGCGTTCGAGGGGACCTGGAAGCAGGGGGCTCTCCCCGCGCAGGAAGCAGGCACCTCACCGCAGGATGCTTGCACAGCCCATGGATTCGAATCAGCATGCATCGACGGTGCGCAACGGTTCGGTTGCCGTTGCGACCGGGACCGCCCTGGACTGGAGATCACGTGCTGCTTTACTACCTGGATCTCGCCGGAGTGGCCGTTTTTGCCGCCAGCGGCGTCCTTGCCACCCGGGACCGCGACCTGGATCTGTTCGGTGTGATCATCGTCGCCACCTTCACCGCCATCGGTGGTGGCACCCTGCGCGACCTGTTGCTCGGACACTACCCGATCTTCTGGGTGGTCAATCATTGGTACCTGGTCACCATCGTCGCCTCCGCTCTGGCAACGGTGCTGTACCTGTCACTCCGGCCGCCACCGGGAGTGCTGTTCCTGGTGGCGGATGCGTTCGGGCTGGCCATATTTGCCATGTCCGGCGCCAAGCTGGCGCTGGAGGCCGGACATTCGCCCCTGATCGTGATCATCATGGGCACCATGACCGGTGTCATGGGCGGCATGTTGCGGGACATGATCACGGCCCGTATTCCGCTTGTACTGCAGAAGGAGATCTACGCCACCGCAGCCATTACGGGGATCGTTACCTACCTGGTCCTGCACGCGCTCCAGGTTCCCGAGACGCTGGCATTCTCGTTGGGCGTGGTGGTAGTGATCGGGCTTCGCGTTCTGGCGATACGGTGGGGCCTGAATCTGCCATCCGTGCCGAGAGCGAGGCGATAATCCAGGCGGGACCCTGCCAGTAGGCATACGTAACGACATGGCGCCGCCGCTCGCGGACACGGGCGTTCATCCAGTGATCCTTCCGGGGAGCCGGGCGCCCACGCCAACCCGTCCCTACTGAGCATCATCCAGACGCCGCCACAGATACCGCCCGAACCACCAGGCTGCCAGCACCAGAAGCGCGGTGACCACCAGCGCCCAGAAAGCCTCGGCGGCGGTCGGCATGCGCTCGAACTGCAGCAGGACCTGCGTGAGGATCATGATCACCAGCGTCGACGGAAAGAGTCCGGCGGCGGTGCCCAGCAGGAAATGATGCCAACGAAGCCGGCTGGCACCGGCCACAACGTTGATCATGGTATGAGGAAGCACCGGGAACAAATTGACCACAATCACCCCGACCGCCCCTCGCTGCGCGAACGCGCGATCCAGTCGTTCCACCTTCGGGCTCGCGTACCTCTCCAGGATCTCGCGGCCGTAGAGCATACCGACCAGATAACCGGGCAGGGAGCCCACGACCGTCGCCGCATAAGCCACGGCAAAACCCTGCAAAGCCCCTAGCAGGATCACCGTGAGAGCCACCAGAAGCAGGTAGGGCACGGCCAGTTGCTGCGCTATGACGACGATGACGAAGATCAGCCAGGGAAACCAGGCGGCGTCGGCGAAACGCTGACCCAGGGCCTGGAGACCTTCGGCCTGCCAGCCCTCCCCCGGGGACAGAAAGGCCCACAGGACGGCCAGCACCACAACGGCGCCCAGTAGCCCCAGCACCAGATATGGACGGTTACGCACACGCACGAGGACACCACCGACATCCAGGGGTCATAGGCCACCGAGGGCAGGGGATCGACACCTGCCCTGTCCTGATTCCCAGTATTGCATGCCTCACGCCATGGAAGCCCACCACCCCATCGATCTCCGCACGCAAGGCGTCACGGCAGCGCAGGCACCCGCAGTCCGCCGCCACTCACCAACCGGCCAGCGACGGACGCGGCAGGCGCGAACCCACAAAGCCGCCACCATTCCCGTTATACTCCCCGTCTTTCCACGGTGACCGGGGGTGGCATGTCCCACGACGTGATCCGCATCAAGGGCGCCCGCCAGAACAACCTCCGCAATCTCGACATCGACCTGCCCCTGGGCGAGCTGGTGGTGCTCACCGGGGTGTCCGGCTCGGGCAAGTCGTCCCTGGCCTTCGACACCGTGTACTCCGAGGGCCAGCGGCGTTACGTGGAGACCTTCTCGCCCTACGCGCGGCAGTTCCTGGACCGCATGGACAAGCCGGCGGTGGACGCCATCGAGGGCATCCCGCCCTCCATTGCCATCGACCAGAACAACCCGGTGCGCACGTCCCGCTCCACCGTGGGCACCATGACCGAACTCAACGACCACCTGAAACTGCTGTTCGCCCGCACGGCGCAGCTCTACTGCGGCGGCTGCGGCCAGCGGGTGCAGAAGGACGACCCGGAGAGCATCGCCGCGCGGCTGCTCGCCCGGGCCGAAGGGCAGCGGGCCATGGTGGTGGCGACGGTGGCTGTGCCCAGGGGGCTTACCGCAAAGGAGCTGAAAGGCCTGCTGGAGAGCCAGGGCTATACCCGCTTCCACAGGACCCTGAAGAACCGCGTGGAGGTGGTGGTGGACCGGGTGCGCCTGGCCGTCGACCGGCGCGACCGGCTGGTGGAGGCGCTGGAGTCCGGGCTCCACCTGGGCCGCGGCAACGTCGCCGTGCACCCGCTGGACGACGACCGCAAACCGCTCGCCCCGTGGCGCTTCTCCGGCGATTTCCACTGCGCCGACTGCGACATCCACTACCAGGCGCCCTCCTCCAGCCTGTTCTCGTTCAACTCGCCGGTGGGCGCCTGCGAGACCTGCCGCGGCTTCGGCCGGGTCATGGGCATCGACTACAGCCTGGTGATCCCGGACGAGAACAAGACCTTGGCCGAGGGCTGCATCCGCCCGTTCCAGTCCGGCCGCTCGGCGGAGTGCCAGACCGATCTCATGCGCTATGCGCGCCGCGCCGGCATTGCCACGGACATCCCGTGGAAGGACCTGCCCCAGGACCACCGGGATTGGGTCATCGAGGGCGAAGGCGGCTGGAACCAGCGTTGCTGGTACGGGGTACGCCGCTACTTCGACTGGGTCGAGCGCAAGAGCTACAAGATGCACATGCGCGTTCTGCTGTCGCGCTACCGCAGCTACGACCGCTGCCCCGAGTGCGACGGCGCCCGCCTGAAGCCCGAGCCGCTGCTCTGGCGTGTGGGCAGTCACGACGAGGTGGACCGCGTGGTGGCGCGCGACCGCCGCTACCGGCCGCACGGCGCGCGCCTGGAGAAGGAGCGCTTTCTCGGCCTGCCCGGCCTGAACCTCCAGGACATGCTCAATCTGCCGCTGGGGCGGCTGCGGGAGTACTTCGACCACGTGCACCTGCCGGCGCCGCTGGACGAGGCCGCCGAACTCCTGCTGGACG
>SKYZ01000202.1 GCA_007127625.1 Aquisalimonas sp.
TCCAGCAGCTTGACCTCGTCGGAGTGCCACGGCCCGTGTTCCGCGACGAACGCCTCGTGGGTCTCCGGATGGAAAGCGATCCCCTGCACGTTGCGATGACCGTAGGTGTAGATCCGGTTGTCATAGCCTTCGGGCGGGTCGTTATCGGCCGCGGCGTTGCCGTCACGGTCGATCCGCAGCACCTTGCCGCCGAGGCGCGTCGGGTGTTGCGGTATCTCGCCGTCGTGGTTGTCGCCGGTGGTCACGTAGAGATAACCATCGCCCGGATTGAAGCGGATACGCCCCCCATTGTGCGCGCCGGCATCACCAAACGGGTGATCGCTCTCGACTTGCTTGTAGGGGATGTCCTCGACAATATCGGTCCGGTCCGACACCTCAGTGAGGTCATCGTTAACCGTAAGGCGAATGACCCGGTTCTTGTGCAGTGGCGTGATACGGGATGCTGAGTACACGTAGACGTACCGGTTATCGTCGAACTCGGGATCCACCGCCACCCCGTTCATCCCGGCCTGACCATGGCAGAACAGGTCGTCCGCCTTGGTGGCATAGTCCTCGGTGTCTTCCATGCCCAGCAGTCGGTTCACATCGCCATCGGGAAGACGGACCGAGAGGCCATGGCATTTTTCGGTATAGAACATGGTCCCGTCGGAGAGAAAGGCCATATCCCAGGGGTTCTCCAGATCGGACAATACCGTCTCGTAACTCAGTTCAGGACCGTCAGTGTCGGAGTTTTCGGCGAGTGCCAGACCCGGGGCCATGGCAGAGGCCACGAGCGCACAGGTGGACCACCTTGTGATGTGTCGAATCATTGCTTCCCCTCCTCTTCTTCTGACTTACTGGAAACGCCCCGCGCCAGTGCGGGTCGCTTCGATCAGGGCCCGTCTGGCCCGAGCTTATTCCCCTCTTTGATCACTGGAAGTCAGTTGAAATATAGGCCGCAAGATTGGCGATGTCCTCATCGGACAGATCGGCCGCATGGGGTGCCATCAAGCCGGTGTTGGCTCCGACCCGGTCACCGGCGCGGTACTGCTCAAGCCGCTTGGTGATGTAGTCCGCATCCTGCCCCGTAAGGGAAGGGAAACTTCCCATGCCCCGTCCGGAGGCACCGTGGCAATGGACGCAGGACTCGGTATACATCTCTTTCCCGGCCGAAACGTCTTCGGCATGGGCCTGCGCTGCACAAAGGGCAAGGGCTGCGCCGGTTACAAGTAGCACCTGAGTCTTCATTGAGATGTCCCCACTATCCTGACTTGATAAGTATTGTTCTTGACCGCCGGAAAGTCTGTAGCTCCAGGTATCGCACTTCACTACCCGGCCGGACGGACCAGTCAGAATCTCGCCCTGACTCCCGTGAAGAAATTGCGCTCGGGTGCGGGCTCGAAGAAGCGACCGAAGCCCGCGTTGACGCGTACGTTGCTGAAGTACTCCTGGTTGGTGATGTTGTTCACCGCCACGAACGTCTCCACGCGGCCGCGCTGCCAGCGGTGCTCCGTGCCCACCCGGGCATTGAGGACGCCGTAGCCGGATACGCGCTCATTATTGGCGTTGTCGGCGTAGACGTTACTGACGATCAGGGCGTCGGCGATGGCGTAGAAGCCCTCGGTTTCCCGCCAGGCCGCTTCCAGGAAGAGATTGTGCTCGGGCAACCCCGGCAGACGGTTCCCGCGGAAATCCTCGCTGCCATCTTCGCTCTGGAACCGCCGAAACCGGTAGTCGGACCAGGTGTAGCTGCCAGTAAACGAGAGTTCCGGGGTGACGAAATACTCCAGACCCGCCTCGACGCCCACCCGCCGGGTGCGACCCGCATTGTCGAAACGGTCCGGATCGGTATCCACCTGGACGATTTCATCGCGGGAACGCACGCCGAAAACCGCGACATCATACTGAGCCCTGTCGCCAAGAAACCCCTTGAGTCCAGTCTCGAGGTTGACGGCCCGCTGCGGGCCCAGGCCCGGATCAAACCCTTCGTCCGGCTCGTTGGGATCGTAGAATTCAGTGAAGGTGGGGGTCTCGAAGGCGGTCCCCACATTGGTGTACCAGCGATGATCGGGGTGCAACTGCAGGCCGATGCCGAAGGTGCCACTCACCTCATCAAACCGCTGGCTGCCGGACGCTTCGCCGTCACCATCCGGCCTACGGTCATCGATCTCGAAACGCACACGGTCGTAACGGCCCCCCAGGGTGATATCCAGCGCATCGGTAACGGCGACGTCCGTCTGCGCAAACACGCCGTAGTCCTCGGCTTTCTCTACAGCATCCTGAGTCTGTTCATCCGGGTCGCCATCATCCTCAACGTTAAAACGCTCCCGCGCATCGCGTTGCCAGGCGCTTTCCACGCCTGCCACAAACGTGGCCGGACGACCGGCCAGTGTGTACTGATCCGTGTACTCGCCTCCGATGCCGAAAAAATCCCGGTCGTACTCGATCAGGCTGGGCCCCTCGAACGGCAACTGCTGGCGAAAGTCCCTGCGCGTGTAGAAGCCCCGCAGTGTCAGTTCTCCGGCATACGTAGCCCCATCTCGATAGATCAGGCCAAGGCGCTGCTGCTCGACTTCCTGCCCAGCGTCCAGATTCTCCGCATTCGCCGTCGCCTGTCGCCTGTTATCGCGCACCTCAGTCCGATTCAGCCCGCCGGGATCCTGCCCCACGGGCTGATCCAGCGCAGTAAACACGGTGGTGACGCTGCGCTGGTCATCTATGGCGTAGGTGGCCTTGGCGTTTGCCATCCGCTTTTCGGTGCGGCTCTGGTCCCGGTAACCCTCGTACTGCATGTCCCAAGCGCTGATGTGGGCGTTCCAGGGGCCGGACTGCCCGCCGCCCATGACGCCGTAGCGCTGGAAATCATAGCTGCCCACGGTGCCGCGCAACTCCGCATAGGGCTCGGCGGGACCGTCCTTGGTGCGGATATCCACCACGCCGCCGGCGGCATTGCCGTACAGGGCAGACGACGGCCCCCGGATCACCTCGACACTCTCGGCGGTTTCCAGATCAATGGCATCCACCTGGGACTGGCCGTCCGGCAGCGTCTCGGGAATCCCGTCCACCAGGATGCGAATGCCGCGCACCCCGAAGGGGGCGCGCGCGCCGAAGCCACGAATGGACAGTCGCAGGTTCTGGGCGAAGTTGTAGCGGTTCTGGAAGAACACGCCGGGGACGCGATTGAGAGATTCATCGAGTTGCAGTTGCTGACGTCCCTGCTGGAGCTCTTCCTCGTCCACCACGCCCACGGCGGCCGGGGTCTGCTGCAGGTCCCGCTCAAGGCGCGGGGAGGTAACCGTAATCGGTTCCAGCCGCGCGCCGTCCTGCGCCGCAGCGACCGGCGGCAGTGTGATCGCGGCCGTCGCCAGTGGGAGTACTACCAGCCACCTCGTCGTCATCCGGCATGTGCCTCCGCAGTGGAAGAGAATGGTTCAGCGTTACCCTACTTGATGAGGCTAGTCCGCTTCGGGTGTTCTGGAAAGGTCGCGGGCCTCTGCCATGCTGTTAAGGCGCGTCCTGGACGCACGATTTCACCACCAAGGGGGTAATTCGCATGACAGAGATGATGAAGGCCGCCGTGTTCGTCGAGCCTGGCCGAATCGAGATCGATGACAAGCCGATTCCGAACGTGGGACCCAACGACGCCCTGATTCGGGTGACCACCACGACCATCTGCGGTACCGACATTCACATCCTGAAGGGCGAGTATCCAGTGGAAAAA
>SKYZ01000280.1 GCA_007127625.1 Aquisalimonas sp.
ACCAGCTCCGGGCTCGCCTCCTCGAACCCCGGCAGGCCGGCGACGGCGTCGAAGTCCAGCAGCTCCTGCATCACGAAGCGCATGTCGCGCGTGGGGGCGGTGTAGTCGGTCATGAGGTGACCTCCGTGGGATTCAGTTGATGACGAGCACCGGGCAGTCGGCGTAGTGCACGACCTTGTTGCTGACGCTGCCCATGATGAGCTCGCGGAAGCCGGTCAGGCCGCGACGGCCGATCACCACCAGCGGCGTGTCCAGCTCCCGGGCGCGCTCGATGATGCAATGGGCGGGGTCGCCGGTGGCGACCTCGTCCTTCGCGGTGATGCCGGCATCCTGCAGGATCTTGGCGGCTTCCTGGGCAACGCCTGCCGCCTGCTGCCGCCGATCATCCTGGATGTCCTTCCTGCTGATGTGGCCCGTGGCCATGAGTTCCGAGGGCATCACGTCCCGGTCCACCGCCACGGACAGCACGATCACTTCGACGCCGCCGCCTGCCAGTTCCCGGGCGGCGTTCACGGCCCGCCCGGCGGTCTCGGAGCCGTCCACCGGCACCAGGATGGTCTTGTAGAAACCTTGCTGACTCATGATTGATCTCCTCCGCATGCGGGGCGCCGTTGCCCGGCGCCCCGTTCCGTGTTCAGTTCTCGCCGTCGGCCTTCTGTGCCGGACGACGGCCGTACTCATCCCGCGGCTCCCGACCAAAGAGGTTGGTCTTCTCCACGATGATGTAAAGCAGCGCGCCGGCGGCCAGTCCCCAGCCTGCGCCGTAGACGGCCAACACCACCGCCATGACACCGCCGACACCGCGTTCCACCTGAGTCTCGAGCTGTTCCAGCCCCACCATGATGCAGATATAGCCGGTGAGCAGCAGCGTCAGCGACAGGGCAATGGGCAGCACCGGCTGGAAGAACGACACCAACGGCAGGATGAACAGGGCGATGAAGCCCGTGACCCAGAACGTGCCCGAGCCGCTGTAGATGGACTCCATGGCGTTACGCCCGTACTTGTAGCGCTCGGCCATGGTGGCGGCCACCGCCGTCCAGATCGGTCCGGCCAGCCCGGGATAGGGGGCGAAGAACGCGTGCAGGGCGTTACGGATGGCGGTCACCAGGTGCACCCGGTCGATGTCCGTCTCGATTTTCTCGTCCTGACGCAGGTGATCCACCCGGTCCAGCAGCGTCTTGCCGACGATGATGTCGCCGAAGGCGATGATGTAGGCGATCAGCGCCGTGGGGATGGCCAGCATGAAGATATCCAGCCCCGGGAAGCCCACCATGAAGGGCAGGTAGCTCCACATCTCCGCGAACGCCGGCTGGGTGATGCCGAACTCCACGTCCGGGAAGGGGTATTCCATCACCAGGAAGCCGACAACGATGGCCACCACCATGCCCGGCACCATGCCGTAGTTGGCCACCTTCCGCGCGAGATCGGACCTGTCCACCAGGTGCTTGAAGGAGAGGCTGAACATCAGGTAGGCGCAAACCAGGCCGCCGATGATGAGCGAAATCGGCGTCTCCGCGAGGCGGCCGCCTTCCTCGATCTCGCCGATAATGGCGGCCACGCCGGCACCGATGATGATGCCGCCCTTCATGGATCGCGGGATGATGTTCACCAGGGTGCTGCCCAGGCGGGTGACACCGAGGATCAGGAAGATCAGGAACACCAGGAACTGCAGGGCGAACAGTGCCTGGATGGCCTCCGCTCCGGGTTCGAAGTCACCCAGGAACAGCACCACCACGGGGATGGCGGGCGTGATCCAGCCGGGGACGAAGGGCACCCCGAGCAACGCCGGCAGCATGAAGCCGATACCGCAGACCACCACGTAGGCCAGGGCCACGTCGTAGGGCAGGCCGAGGTACTGCTCCAGCAGCGGGATCATGCCCAGACTGACCACGAACATGATCAGGGCCTGGACCATCTCCGCCATCTCCCACCGGTAGTGGATGAACGGCAGGCGGAT
Organism: Aquisalimonas sp.; assembly: GCA_007127625.1. Taxonomy (GTDB): domain Bacteria; phylum Pseudomonadota; class Gammaproteobacteria; order Nitrococcales; family Aquisalimonadaceae; genus Aquisalimonas. The sequence continues at coordinate 1,958 of SKYZ01000280.1, forward strand.
CTTGAACGGGCCCGCGGGCCAGTAGGGCTGCTCTTCGCCGTGCTGGCGCTTGTAGAGTTGCATGGGTTCTCCTCCGTGCTCTTTGATCGAATGCTCGGAAACATGCCGCCCCTGCGGCGCCGGCGGCCGGCGCCGTGAGTGGAGCGACTGGGTTCATCGGCAGTGGTGGCTGCTTACAGTTCCTTGGCCTGGTCACGCAGCCGGAATTTCTGGATCTTGCCCGTGGAGGTCTTGGGCAGTTCGCAGAACACCACCGTCTTGGGGGCCTTGAATCGCGCCATGTTCTCCCGGCAGAACTCGATGATGTCCTGCTCGGTGACGTCCTCCTTGCCGGGATGCAGGGTCACGAACGCACACGGCGTCTCGCCCCACTTGTCGTCCGGCCGGGCCACCACCGCCACTTCCATGATCGCCGGATGACGGTAGAGGGTGTCCTCCACCTCGATGGTGGAGATGTTCTCGCCACCGGAGATGATCACGTCCTTGAGCCGGTCCTTGATCTCCACATAGCCGTCGGCATGCCACACGGCCAGATCACCGGTGTGGTACCAGCCGCCCTGCAGAGCCTTGTCCGTGGCCGAGGGGTTCTTGAGGTAGCCCTTCATCACGGTATTGCCGCGCATGAAGATCTCGCCCATGGTCTCGCCGTCCTGCGGCACCGGATCCAGGGTTTCCGAATCGGCGACCATGACACCGTCCAGCGTCGGGTAGCGCACGCCCTGCCTGGCCTTCAGGCGGGCGCGCTGGTCCAGCGGCAGTTCGTCCCACTCGTCGTGCCAGGCACACACCATCACCGGCCCGTAGACCTCCGTGAGGCCGTAGACGTGGGTGACGCTGATGCCCATCTCCTCGACGCCGCCGATGACCTGGGCCGGGGGCGCGGCACCGGCGGTCATGGCCTTCACCTCGTGCTTGATGCCCTGCTTGGAGGCGTCCGGTGCGTTCAGCAGGGCGTTCAGCACGATGGGGGCACCGCACATGTGGGTGACGCCGACGTCGCGGATGAGCTGCAGGATCTTCTCCGGGTCGACCTTGCGCAGGCAGACATGGGTGCCGGCACAGGCGGTGATGGTCCAGGGGAAGCACCAGCCGTTGCAGTGGAACATGGGCAGGGTCCACAGGTAGACGGGACTGTGGCCGAGATCCCAGACCATGGTGTTGCCCACGGCGTTCAGGTAGGCGCCGCGGTGGTGGTAGACCACGCCCTTGGGGTCACCGGTGGTGCCGGAGGTGTAGTTCAGCGCGATGGCGTCCCACTCGTTGTCCGGCCCCTGCCACTGGAATGCCGGATCGCCCTCGGCCAGCAGGGCCTCGTAATCCAGATCGCTGAGCGGTTCGCCCTCGCCGTATTCCGGGTCGTCCACGTCCACCACCAGGATGTCCCGATCCACCCGGCTCAGGGCCTCGCGGATCACCGGGCCGAACTCGCGATCAGCAATGAGTACGCGTGCCTCGCCGTGCCCCAGCATGAAGGCGATAGCATCGGCGTCCAGGCGGGTGTTGAGGGCGTTCAGCACGGCGCCGACCATGGGTACGCCGAAGTGGGCCTCCAGCATTTCGGGGGTGTTCGGGAGCATGGCGGCGACAGTGTCGCCCTTGCCGATGCCGCGGTTCTGCAGGGCACTGGCCAGGCGGCGGCAGCGCTCGTAGGTCTCCGCCCAGTTGCGGCGCACGGCGCCGTGAATGACGGCGGTGCGCTCGGGGTAGACACTGGCCGTGCGCTCGATGAAGGTAAGCG
>SKYZ01000474.1 GCA_007127625.1 Aquisalimonas sp.
CCCGGGATCTCGGCTTTTCCATGACCCAGATCGAACAGCTTGTGCGTCTGTGGCGGGACCAGCACCGCTCCAGCGCCGAAGTGAAGCGTGTGGCGCAGGAGCACATCGACGAACTGCAGCAAAAGATCGACGAGCTCGAGGGCATGAAGCGCACCCTGGAGCACCTGGCCCGGCACTGCCACGGGGATCATCGCCCGGACTGCCCCATCATCGATGATCTGGCGGGGGACGAGCAGCAACCGCGGCTTTCGTCGAAGGCGTCGTGACGCGCTGAAGCTCTATCGCGGCTTACGCCGCTCCCGTAGGGTGCATCTCGATGCATCGATTGCGGCGTCCGATCGGGACATGATCCCCTGATTCGGCTCTGGAGATGGTGCACATCAAGATGCACCCTACGGTCACTGGACATACCCGATTGCGAGAGGAGAACAGGATCATGCACATTGCCATTGCCACCACCTGGGGGCCGACGGATACCACCCGGGCCACCCTGCCCTTTCTCCACGCCAAGGCCGCACGGGAACAGGGCGACAGCGTGACGCTGATGCTCCTGCATGATGCCGTGCTGCTGGCCAAGGGCGATACGGCCCAGGATATCGTTGCGTTCGGCCCGCCGCCGCTGGGGCCGATCCTGGACGAGCTGGCAGCCGACCCGCAGGTCGAGGTGATCGTATGCACACCGTGCGTGAAGGTGCGCCGGATCGCGGAGGGTGAACTGCACACCAACACCCGGCTCGGGACGCTGGGCGACTTCCATCGCGCCATCCGCGAGAACAATGCGACGGTGGCGAATTACGGTTGACCCGGGGGCGGGTCATCGCCTGTCACCGCATGGTGCTTCAAACGGCGCAACCCGCGTAGAGTGCCTGCCCCGGCCATGGCACCCACAGGCACCCGTAGGGCGGACCTTCAGGTCCGCCATCACGGGCTTGATGCACCGTTATCAACGGGTATTCATCCGTTTACGTCTCGATGAAGCGCCGTAATCGGTGCATCAGGATGCACCCGACGGTTCCTCGAACAGGCGCAGCGCCAGGCCGGAGTGGCGCTCCGCGGGGCGGGCAACGCCCTTGCGCCAGGTGGCTACATCACCGGCGACGATGACCTGTTGGCGGGCGCGGGTGAGGCCGGTGTAGAGGAGTTCACGACTCACGGACGTCTGCGCCTGGTCCGGGAGCACCAGGGCGATGCGCTCGAACTCCGAGCCCTGGGTCTTGTGGATGGTCATGGCGTAGACGGTCTCACAAGGTGGTAGCCGGCCCGGAGCAATGGGTCGGTCGCCCCCGGCTTCCGGGAACCAGGCGAAGAGGCGATCATCACCGTTTTCGTCGTCCGGCCAGAGCAGCCCGATGTCTCCATTGAACAGCCCGACCCCGTAGTGGTTGCGGGTGACCATGATGGGCTGGCCGCGGAAGAAGGCGTGCCCGGCCGGGTTGAGGCGACGCAGAATCTGCTCGTTCAGCGCCACGGAACCCAGCGGCCCGACCCGGGTCGGGCACAGCAGCCGGAACTGCGCCAGCGCCTCGAAGGCGGCCGCCCTGCCTGGTGCCGCAGCGATGGGTGCATACCACTGGGTGATCCACCTCTGGATGCTCTCGGGCACGGCACCCCCGGATACCCACTGCACATCGGCGCCCTCCCCCTGTAGAGTCGCCAGACTGCCCTCGCCGTCCCCTGTCATGACCTGTTGCGCCAGCCGGCCGATGCCGCCGCTGCCGCTGAAGCGACGGCTGATGTAGAGATAGCTCAGGTAATCCGCCGCACCGGCGTCGTCCTCTGCAGCCGGCACAGTCAGTCCCAGTGCCGCCAGGGCCTGCTGCCGCTGTACCGAATACCCCGGGTGCGGCCGCGGTGCCAGGTCCGAGAGCACGGAGCCAGCCGCCACGGACGGCAGCTGGTCGGCGTCCCCGAGGAAGATCACCCGGGCGTGGTCGGGCAGCGCCCGGAAAAGCCGCGTCATCAGCGGCAGGTCGATCATGGACACCTCATCCACCAGCAGCACATCCAGCCGGAGGGGGTTGTCGCGCCCGTGACGGAACTGGATGGAGCCCGGAATGACGCCCAGCAGGCGATGGAGGGTCATGGCCTCGTCGGGGATCAATGCCAGGGTGTCCGCACCCACCGCCCCGGCCAGATCGGTGCGCGCCTGGCGCACGGATTCCCCGAGCCGCTGGGCGGCCTTGCCCGTGGGCGCGGCCATGCGGATGCGCAGGGGCTCACCGGCATCCGAGACCATGGTGGCGGCCAGCAGGGCCAACAGTCGCGTCACGGTGTACGTCTTCCCGGTGCCGGGCCCACCGGCGATGACTGCCAGCCGCTGGAACAGGGCGTTGGCGGCGGCCACCGCCTGCCAGTCGGTCTCCTCGCTATCCTGCCGGGACGGGAACAGGCGTGTCAGCACCTCCGCGGCCTCGGTGGTTGCCGTGGGCGTCACCGGCAGCAAGCGCTGGCGGATGGCATCGGCCAGGTCCGTCTCGAACTGCCAGTATCGTCTGAGATAGAGCCGCCCGTGCTCGAACACCAACGGCGCGCCATCGTCCGGGCCAATGGGCAGGTCGGCCAGTCGCGCCAGCCACTCTCGGTGCGCGGGCAGGCGAAAGCCCTGCTCCCCTTCCACGGCCCAAGGGGTGTCACCGGCCCAGTGGGCCAGACTCAGGCAGCTGTGCCCGTCCCGCAGCGCGCGGCTCAGGGCGGCGATGCTGTACCAGAGCCACTCCTCCCGGCAGTCAAGCCAGTCGCAGAGAGCGTCCGCCAGGTGGGTATCGATGGCCAGGCTGTTCGGCGCCGCCGTCATGCCGTCTCCTCCTCGCCGGCGAACAGGCTGTCCAGGGCCTTGATGGCCACCGTGTCCGCGGGCCGGTGGTAGACGCCGCCGGGTGCATCCGGCGCCATGCCGCGGAGATACAGGTACTGGACTCCGCCCAGGTGGCGTTGTGGGTCGTAGTCCGTGAGTCGTGCGCGCAGGTAGCGGTGCAGGGCCAGCCCGTAGAGCAGGTACTGCAGATCGTAGTAGCTGTGCTGCACGTTGTCGGTGAGCCGGGGATCGCAATAGTCCTCCAACCGCGGCCCCAGGTACGTGGACTTGTAGTCCACCACGTAGTAACGGCCCTGCCAGTGGTACACGAGGTCGATGTAGCCGTGGAGCATGCCCTTGAGCGTGGCCGGCTCCGGCAGCACCAGATCGTCGCGGGCCCGGTGGCGCGCCAGGATCTGCCCCAGGCGCCCGCGGGCGCGGCCACCATTCATGGGGAAGTAGAAGGCGCTCTCCCGCAGAGTCTCGGCCCAGGGGAGATCAGCCAGGGTAGCGCCGCCGGGCAGCGTCGTGGCGATCACTTCCTCCAGCCACTGGCGCAGGGCCGGCAGCCGTTGTTCCCGGGGCGCCGTGAGCGCCGGGTGGCGGTCCACCGCCCGAGCCAGTGCGTCGCCGAACGCCGGTGCCGGGAAATCCAGTCGCTCCAGGATGTCGTGGAGCAGATTACCCGCCTCGGCACCCCGCTCCAGGGTGAAGCGCAGGGCTGGACCCTCGACGACTTCGCCCCCGCCACCGTCGTCGTCGTGATCGCGGTCCGGCGTGACCAGACCACCGTGGCGGACGTTACGCGCCAGCGCCGAGAAGGAACTGAGCCACCAGTCCCGCTCGATGCGACCGGTGAAGGTGGCGACCCGCGGGGGCGTCGGGCTGTCCTCC
>SKYZ01000150.1 GCA_007127625.1 Aquisalimonas sp.
CAGGTGGGCGGTATTCACTGGGACCTGATGAACGCCACCGAGCTGCAGCAGCGCCGGGCCGGTGGGCTCGCCGGGGGCGACTACGCCAACACCGGGTTTCTCAACAGCCTGGCGGAGTACCGCACGCCCCCTCTGGGCGGGTTCGAATTCATCGCCCAGTACGGCTTCGACGACCGCTCGGATGACAACGGCACCGACCGCAACGGCGACGACTTTCTGTTCGGCGCCATCTACCGCGAGGGGCCGTGGGAGTTGATCGGCGCCTACAGCCGGGATGACAGCCGCGCCTCCGGGGAGAACCGCAACTGGAAACTCGGCGCGCGCTTCGACTCCGGCGAGGCCAGTCTGAGCTATCACTACGAGAAGATCCGGGTGCGGGACCGAATCGACGATGCGGTGGTGAACCGCAGTGACGGCAGCCTGACCATCGGGACGACCGGGGAGGAGTTCGACTTCGACACCCGCCACCACATGGTGGGCCTCAGCCAGATGTATGGCGCGCAGATGCTCTGGATCGCCTGGGGGTACATGGATGCCGATGACAGTGATTTCGACATCCAGAACGCCACCGTGGCGTGGACGCAGTTCTTCAGCCAGGGGTTCCAGTGGTACAGCGGAGTGCAGTACCAGGACCGCGGGCGGGCGTACGACACGCGGCACATGACGGTGGCGTCGACGGGGATCCGGTTCGATTTCTGACAAAATCGCGGTGCATCAAGTTGCACCCTACGGTTGCCGTGCCTCGGCGCCTTCCAATGGCCCGGGCGCGGGGTCCGTGATGCGGCGGTGCTCTGATCGCGGCTTACGCCGCTCCCACAGGTTTTGTAGGGTGGACCTTCAGGTCCACCTTCCACAGACATACAACCCTACCCGGCTTGTCGAAGCATGATCGGCGGACCTGAAGGTCCGCCCTACGAATGCTCACCCATGAATTGGGTCCCTGGGCACGGCCTCATGTAGGGCGGACCTTCAGGTCCGCCATGCGGCCTGCTGATCGCGGCCTACGCCGCTCCCACACGGCGATGCGGGCCACGGTGCCGTAGGGTGCATCTTGATGCACCGTTTGGTCATGCCGTTGCCGAGAGCACCCATGCCGTAGGAGCGGTGCAAGCCGCGACCGGCGGCCCCTGGCTCAGCTCATTAACCGCCGCCGGAGGATCAGGGTCGCCACCCAGAAGGCGGCCATTCCGTAGACTGCCAGTACTGCCAGATGCAGTAGCACGTTCTCCGGATAGCCGCCCAGCATCAACGGCCGCACGATCTCCACGGCATGGGCCAGCGGCAGCAGGAACGCGCCGGTGGCCACCAGATCCGGCAACTGGTCCAGCGGGAAGAACACCCCGCTGAGCAGCAGCATGGGTGTCATCACCAGGGTGAAGTAGTACAGGAAGAAGTCGTAGCTCCGGGAGACGGCGGTGATCACCATGGCGCAGGCGCCGAAGCAGAAGCCGGTGAGCAGGATCACCGGCAGCACCAGGATCGCCTGCCAGCCGCCCACCAGCCCCAGCAGGCTTGCCACGATCAGGATGGCGGTGGAGCTGATCAGCGCCTTGGTGGCTGCCCAACTGATCTCGCCCAGGGCGACGTCGTCGACGTTCAGGGGCGCGTCCAGCATCGCGCCCCAGGTGCGCTGCACGGTCATGCGGGTGTAGGCGGAGTACAGCGCCTCGAAGCTGGAGGTGTTCATGGCGCTGGAGCAAATGATGCCCGAGGCCAGGAACATGATGTAGGGCAGTTCGCCGATATCCCCTACCAGGCGGCCGAAGCCGTAGCCCAGGGCCAGCAGGTAGAGCAGCGGCTCGCCGAAGTTGCCCATGATCGACGGCAGCATCAGCTTGCGCCACACCAGCAGGTTGCGCCGCCAGATGGCAAGGAAGCGCAGGGAAACGATGGGCAGGTGGTGCATGGGGCTCAATCCCGTAGCTCGTGACCGGTCAAACGAAGGAAGACATCTTCAAGCCCCGCCGGACGGTGCCAGTAACGCTGCTCCGGATTGGCGCCAAGGGCGGCCAGCAGGGGCTCGGGATCGCGGGTGTAGAACAGCAGCGTGTCGCCGACCCGTTCGGCGCGATCCGCCAGTGCCGCGCCCTCCTCCTGCCAGCGACCGATGTCGTGGCCGCGCAGCTCGATGACGTGGGGTTCGATGTGCTCGGCGATGAGCCGGCGCGGGGTGTCGCAGGCGATGATGGCACCGTGGTCGATGATGGCCAGGCGGTCGCACAGGCGTTCGGCCTCTTCCATGTAGTGGGTGGTGAGAATCAGCGTACGCCCCTGCTCCACCAGCGCGTTGAGCCGCTGCCAGATGTGCTGGCGCGCCTGGGGATCGAGCCCGGTGCTGGGCTCGTCCAGTACCACCAGATCCGGCTCGTTGACCAGTGCCCGGGCCAGGCTGAGGCGGCGCTTCATGCCGCCGGACAGGGCCTGGATCTGGGCGCGGGAGCGGCCGTCGAGCTGGGCGAACTCCAGTAGACGATCCACCCGCTGCTGGACTTCCGGACCGTCCAGACCGAAGTAGCGGGCATAGGTGAACAGGTTTTCCCGGACGGTGAAATCCGGATCAAGGTTGTCCATCTGTGGCACCACGCCAATGCGGTTGCGGGCCTGGCGCGCCTGCTCGGGCACCGGGTGGCCGAGCACCTGAAGCTCGCCGTCGCTGGGCGGCGTCTGCCCCAGGAGCATGCGCAGAGTGGTGGTCTTGCCGGCGCCGTTGGGCCCCAGCAGGCCGAAACATTCCCCGCGACGGACGTCCAGATCCACGCCGCAGACGACTTCGGTGTCGCCGTAACGCTTGCGCAGGCCGCGGGCGCGGACCACGAGCTCGCCGACATCGGCCTGCGGGGTCGGGTTCTGAAGGGGTGCAGCCATGCTTGTCCTCGGTTGCGGTGGGCCTCGCCATGACACCGCGCCTGGAGTAGGCTACGGCATCGATTACAGGGAGGCACTGCCATGATCCACCCGCGCGCACGGGCCCTGTGGATGGGCCTCATCGCCGCCGGCCTGCTCACTCTCGCCGCCTGCAGCGTGTTCCAGCCGGAGCTGGAGGAACCGGAGTTCCGGCTGGAGCGGGTGACGGTGCTGGCGCTGGGCCTCAGTGAACAGCGCTTCCGGCTCACCCTGGAGGTGGACAATCCCAACCGGCAGTCGTTGCAGGTCCGGGAGCTGCGCTATGCCGTGACCCTCGGTGGCCTGGACTTTGCGGAAGGGGAATCCACCGAGGGCTTCCGCCTTGCCGGGGAGGATACTACCACGGTGGATCTGGAGGCACGCACCCAGCTCCTGGGCAGCCTGCCGGAGCTCAGCCGCATGGCGTACAGCGGGCAACGCAGTTTCGATTACAAGCTCGAGGGTGAGGTTAAGTACGGGCGGTTCTTCCGCGGAACGCGGGCGTTTGACCGCACCGGGTCGGTGCGGTTGTTGCTGGATTGAACGGGGTGGGATCGGCGCCCCGACCGTAAGACAACGCCTGGAGACTGCGCCGCGACAACCGTAGGGCGGACCTTCAGGTCCGCCGATCGGCACTTTAACGAAGCCACACCACCCCGCATGTCTGGTTACGGCGGACGTCGGGTAGGCCGACCGGTTGCCCGGCCGGCCCCCCACAGATCCACTCGTGCGGGTTTCCCGCAAGTGGCTCCTCGTGTGAGTGGCTTCGCTACGTGGCGCAGATCCGCGCCCG
>SKYZ01000110.1 GCA_007127625.1 Aquisalimonas sp.
AGGCCGGCCGGCCGGCGGTGATCGCCGAGGTCAAGAAGGCCTCCCCCAGCAAGGGCCTGATCCGCGAGGACTTCAACCCCGAAGAGATCGCTCGCAGCTATGCCGCCGGCGGCGCCACCTGCCTGTCGGTGCTCACCGACCGGGAGTTCTTCCAGGGCCACGATCTCGACCTCCGCGCCGCTCGTGGTGCATGCGATCTGCCGGTGCTGCGCAAGGATTTCATCATCGACCCGTATCAGGTCTGGGAGGCCCGCGTCCTGGGTGCCGACTGCATCCTGCTCATCGCCGCCGCCCTGGATGATACGCGCATGGGCGAGCTCTACCGGCTGGCCGTGACCCTGGGCATGGATGTGCTGGTGGAAGTCCACAGCGACCAAGAGCTGGAGCGCGCCCTGGCGCTGGAACCGGCCCTGCTCGGCATCAACAACCGCGACCTGCACACCTTCAACACCGACCTGCAGACCACCCTGCGCCTGCTGGAGCGCATCCCCGAAGGCACCTTCGTGGTCACCGAGAGCGGCTTCGGCACCCGCGAGGAGGTGGAGGCCATGTGGCAGAAGGGCGTGCCGGGATTTCTGGTGGGTGAGTCCTTCATGCGCGCCCCGGACCCGGGCGAGCAACTCCGCGCCATGTTCCGCTGATCGTGGGTCGATCCGGCGCCGTCATGGGGGCGGTTGTCTTTGGTCCACCGCTTGAAGCGGAGGGACAGAGCCCGTGGGAGCGACGTGAGTCGCGACATTGCAGAGCACACGGCTTCGGCCGTCGCGACTGACGTCGCTCCCACGGTTCGTGCATCTTGATGCACCGGGTCAACCACGGATGCAACGGGTGGCCCCGTCATGCGCGGGGCCTGTAGGGCGGACCTTCAGGTCCGCCGTCGACAGACATGCGAACGAAGGTGGCTCATCAGCGCTTGAACGGCGGACCTGAAGGTCCGCCCTACGAAACTACGTCTCCCCCGTAGGAGCGGCGCAAGCCGCGACCAGAACGCCTTCCAACACCCTACCGCGTATTGAAAATCACCATGGTCTTGCCGGACACCGAGATCAGCTCCCGCTCCTCCAGATCCTTCAGCACCCGGCCCACCATCTCCCGGGAGCAGCCCACGATGCGCCCCAGCTCCTGGCGGGTGATGCGGATCTGCATGCCGTCCGGGTGAGTCATGGCGTCCGGCTCCTTGCACAGATCCAGAAGCGTACGCGCCACCCGGCCGGTGACATCCAGGAATGCCAGGTCCCCCACCTTACGGCTGGTCTTGCGCAGCCGCTCCGCCATCTGTCCGGCCAGATAGAAGACGATTTCCGGATCCTCGGCGGCGACCTGGTGGAAGCGGGAGTAGCTGATCTCCGCCACCTCGCAGGACGTGCGGGTCCGAACCCAGGCGCTGCGCACTGTCTCCTGGCCGAACAGGCCCAACTCGCCGAAAAAGTCCCCGGCATTGAGGTAGGCCAGCACGATCTCGTGGCCGTTCTCGTCCTCGATGATGACGCTCACCGATCCCTCGGTGATGTAGTAGAGCGCATCGGGCTGGTCGCCCGCGTAGATGATGCCGGTCTTGCTGGGGTAGCGGCGCCGGTGGCAGTGACGCAGCAGATTGTCGATGGACCAGTTTGTTCTTCTAGTAGGTTCGGCGACGGTCATGTATCCACCCGTGTTGGTTGCGTCCGTGTTCCGGGAGAGCTGATGCCCCTGCGAAGCCTGTCCGCATACGCCGTTGTCTCCTCCAATGGTAGACGAGTATAACGAACCATGCGGTGGGGCCAAGTACGTGCGGTGCCACGGGCATGTTGGTGCATGGATTTACCCTTGCAGGTCATGTGTCTATAATGCCGCGGCTACGCGCGCCCGGGGCGGGGTCCCGCGATGGGCGCGAACGGATCCTCGGAACGCGGGAGCAGTCCATGCACGCGACGGTGAAATGGGTCGGTGGGGCCGCCTTTGAAGGCACTCCAGGCAGCGGGCATACCGTGCGTATGGACGGGCCGCCGGACTTCGGCGGCCAGGACAGCGGCGTGCGCCCGATGGAGATGCTGCTGCTGGGGCTCGGTGGATGCAGCGCCTTTGACGTGGTGCATATCCTGCAGCGCGGCCGTCACCCCGTGAGCGACTGTGTCGTGGAGGTGGAAGCGCAGCGCGCCGAGAGCGACCCGAAAGTGTTCACGCGTATCCACCTGCACTACCGCGTCAGCGGCGACGGTCTCAGGGACGCGGCGGTCAAGCGCGCCGTGGATCTGTCCGCCGACAAATACTGTTCCGCGTCCATCATGCTCGCGCAGGTGGCGGAACTCACCCACGATTACGAGGTCGTGAACGCCTGACGGAAGGCGACGTGCCGAACGGCAGCGACTTCGAACGCACATCCTGGCGGAACGCTCCCTGGGTCGACATCGGAGGACGGGCTATTGGTCCAGTCAGAGGGGCTGAGGCTTCACGGGTTCAACAACCTCACGAAGTCCCTGAGTTTCAACATCTACGACATCTGCTACGCCCGTGACGCGCAGCAGCGGCAGCGGTATATCGAGTACATCGACGAGGTGTACAACGCCGAGCGGCTGACGCAGATCCTCACGCAGGTGGCGAACATCATCGGTGCCAACATTCTCAATATCGCCCGGCAGGACTACGAGCCCCAGGGGGCCAGCGTTACCCTGCTGATCTCCGAGGAAGAGGAAATCGAGGGCGCCGAGATCGGCAGCGCCGCCCCCGGCCCGCTGCCGGATACCGTGCTGGCGCACCTGGACAAGAGCCACATCACCGTGCACACGTATCCGGAGACCCACCCGGACCACGGCATCAGCACCTTCCGGGCGGACATCGACGTCTCCACCTGCGGCGTGATCTCACCGCTGAAGGCGCTGAACTTCCTGATCCACTCCTTCGACTCGGACATCGTCACCATGGACTACCGGGTGCGCGGGTTTACCCGGGACGTCGAAGGGCGCAAGCACTTCATCGACCACGAGATCAACTCGATCCAGAACTACCTCTCCGAGGACACCAAGGAGCAGTATCACCTGATCGACGTGAACGTCTATCAGGAGCACATGTTCCACACCAAGATGCTGCTCAAGGAGCCCAAGCTCTCCAACTATCTCTTCGGCGAGTCGGCCTCGGATTTCTCGGAGGAGGACAAGCAGCAGATCCGCATGCAGCTGCGCCGGGAAATGGCGGAGATCTTCTACGGTCGCAACCTGCAGCCGGGGCAGGAAGTCTCCCTCGGGCTGGAGTTCCGCTGAGCCGCCATGAGTTACTATCAGCGCCACGTGTTCGTCTGTACCAATCGGCGCGAGGACAACATCGCCTGCTGCAACAACGGCGTGGCCGATGATGGCCGGGCCTACCTCAAGGACCGGATCAAGGATCTCGGCGAGAACGGCCCCGGGCGGGTGCGCGTGAGCAGTTCCGGCTGTCTCGGCCGCTGCGCCCAGGGCCCCGTCCTGGTGGTGTACCCCGAGGGCACCTGGTACACGTGGGTTGACAATGAAGACCTGGACGACATCATCGAGCAGCACCTGCTATCCGGCACGCCGGTGCAGCGGTTGTTGATCGACGAGTGACCGCCAGGACATAGGCCCCGCTCTGCTGCTTGAACCGCGCCGGGGATTTGGTTACTATCTGCGCCCTTCTTAATCAGGACGACGGCGCTCGGAGTGAGTGTGCATGAAGACCT
>SKYZ01000212.1 GCA_007127625.1 Aquisalimonas sp.
CGTTGTGCACGGGCTGGTCCGGCACGGCCAGGACCACGCTGCCGTCGTCGGCGTAGAAGCCGGTGACCAGGCACTCGGAGCGCATGGGCCCGATCTGCTTGGCGGGGAAGTTGACCACCGCTAGTATCTGTCGCCCCACTAGGGCTTCCGCCGTGTAGCGGTCGGTGAGCTGGGCGCTGGAGCGCAGTGTGCCGATGTCTCGCCCGAAGTCCACCTGGAGCTTGTATGCGGGCTGCCGTGCCTCGGGGAAGGGGTCCGCGGCCGTTATGGTGCCGGCGCGCAATTCCACGGCGGCGAACTGATCCCAGGTGATGGTGTCCATGCTGGCCTCCTCTCCTGCGCTGGCAAGGGGGGATTGTTCAGTGTTTCCTTTACGCTTGTCCACATTTCCTGTGGATAAGAGTGTGGACAACACGTCCAAGCAGAGCTGCAGACCCCATCACTGCCGGCTTTGTGTCAGATTGATGAACATTTCGGCACCACAGGTTAAGTGTTTTAAAATCAAGTATATAAGTATTTGTCCAGGCTTTGATCAGGTGTCGTTGGAGACCATTCCGAAAGTCGGCGAGGGGTTGACAGGTTCGTGCCGGCATTGTGCACAACATCCGCCGCCCACAGGCCTGCGGAGTTGTTAAACTCCCCCGCACACGGAGTCCCGGACTCGAGTTTTGCCACGGAGTTCCCCCATGCAGGACGAAGAGCAGATAGTCGATCATGCGGCCCAGGGTGCCGTGGATCTCGGTAACCGGATTGCGGAGCAGAACGAGCAGGCGAATCTCCAGGACATCGCCGACGGTCTGCTCTCCGGTGCCATCCACTACTGGCTCTACACCCGCGAGCCCTGTGATGACCCACGCTGCCCGGATTGCGCCCCTTTGCGTACGCCCGAGTGGCGTCTGCAGGCGCTGCAGCAGCTGGTGGACGAGCTGGCCCGCAGCAGCGAGTACTACGAATCCCCCGGCGACATGACGCCCGGCAATGCCTGAACATCCCGCGAGGCGCGCAGCATGAATCAAGTCACCCTGCCGCAACCGCCCATGGCCGCCCGACAACCGGTTGTGACGGAGTACCACGGCCATCGCCGCGAGGATCCCTACGCCTGGCTGCGGGATCCCCACTGGCGGGAGGCCATGCGCGATCCCCAGCGCCTGTCGGGTGCCATCCGTGCCCAACTGGAGGCGGAGAACGCCTACACCGAGGCGGTGATGGCGCCCACCGAGGCCTTCCGGCAGCGATTGTTCGGTGAACTGCGCGGCCGTATCCGCGAGGATGACAGCTCCGTGCCGGCGAAGGACGGACCGTTCTTCTACTACAGTCGCTACCGCGAAGGGGGTCAGCACCCGATCCTGTGTCGCCGGCATGGCAGCGAGGACGCCCCGGAAGAGATTCTGCTGGACGGTGATGAGGCCGCGTCCGGCCACGGCTACTTCCGTCTAGGCGGTGCCGAGCATTCCCCCGGTCACCGCTACCTGGCATACGCCGTGGATCTGTCCGGCGCGGAAAGCTGGACCATCCGTATCCGCGACCTGAGGACCGGTACCGATCTGGACGAATGTATCGCCGATGCCCGCGGTGACTTGGCCTGGTCCGGGGACGGGTGCACCCTTTGGTACACGTTGCTGGACAACGAGCACCGCCCCAAGTGGGTCTATCGGCATCGGCTCGGGACGCCATCGCAACAGGACGCCATGATCTACGAGGAGCCGGACGACGGCTTCTTCGTCGGCGTGGACAAGACCGAGAGCGGTCGTTTCGTGCTCATTTCCAGCCACGACCATGTGACCAGCGAGGTCCGTGCCATTCCCGCCGATAAGCCGGATGCCGAGCCGCGCCTGCTGCTGGCCCGGGAGCCGGGAGTGGAGTATGAAGCGTCGGATCACGGTGACAGCTGGGTCCTGCTCACCAATCGCGGCGCCGAGGACTTCCGGATTGTCAGCGCGCCGCTGGACGCACCGGAGCCGGAGGCCTGGACGGATGTGGTCCCGCATCGCGCGGGTCGACTGATTCAGGGCATGGTGGTCTACCAGGACTACCTGGTCCGCATGGAGATCGGCGATGCGCTGCCGGCCATTGTGGTGCGGGCGTTCGCCACCGGCGAGGAGCATACGGTGGCGCTGGATGAGGAGTGCTACGACCTTGGGGTGATCCCGGGATTCGAGTTCGACACGGCCACCATGCGGTTCAGCTATAGCTCCTTCGGCACGCCGGCCCGGGTGTACGACTACGACATGGCCACCCGCGGCCGTCTGTTGCGCAAGGAGCAGGAAATCCCCAGCGGCCACGACCCGGAGGCCTATGTTATCCGGCGGCTTTACGCCACCGCCCCGGACGGCGAACAGGTCCCGATCTCCCTGTTCCACCATCGCGACGTCACACCGGGGCCGGCGACGCCGTTGCTCCTGTACGGCTACGGCTCCTACGGCATGACCGATCTGCCCGGTTTCTCGCCCCTGCGCCTGAGCCTGGTCAACCGCGGTCTGGTCTATGCCGTGGCCCATGTCCGTGGCGGCAAGGATCGCGGCTACCGCTGGTACCGGAACGGCAAGCTGGAAGCCAAGCCCAATACCTTCAGTGACTACATCGCCTGCGCGGAGCGCCTGATCCAGGCCGGCTATACCAGTGCCGGGCGGATCACGGCGCACGGCGGCAGTGCCGGGGGCATGCTGGTGGGGGCGGTGGTCAATCAGCGCCCGGAACTCTTCCACGCCGCCGTGGCCGACGTGCCCTTCGTGGACGTGCTCAACACCATGCTGGACCCGACGCTGCCCCTGACGCCGCCGGAGTGGCCGGAGTGGGGCAACCCCATCGAGGACGAGACCGCCTACCGTACGATTCTCTCGTATTCACCGTACGACAACGTTCATGAACAGCCTTACCCGCATCTGCTGGTCACCGCCGGGGTGTCCGATCCACGGGTCACCTACTGGGAACCGGCCAAGTGGGTGGCGCGGCTCCGCGAGATGAAGACGGACAACAACCTGCTGCTCCTGCGCACCAACATGAGTGCGGGGCACGGTGGCCCCGGCGGACGGTTCGACTTCCTCGAGGAGGTGGCCTATCGCTACGCGTTCATACTCATGGTCTACGGTTACGAGGAGGCGACCGCACAGGACTGAACGGCACGGGTCCGTGCCGGGAGGGTGACATGGAGATCCGTGTCCGACGCATTCACGATCCGCCGGAACCGGCTGATGGCATGCGTGTCCTGGTGGATCGCCTCTGGCCCCGCGGCATCCGCAAGGCGGACGCTGCGCTGGATGTCTGGTTACCCGAGCTGGCGCCATCCAGGGAACTGCGCAAGTGGTACGGGCACGAGCCGCAGCGCTGGACGCTGTTCCGGCAGCGTTATCGCGGCGAACTCGCGGAGCAGCCAGCCGCCCTGGATAACCTCCTCGTCCGCGCCGGCGACGGGCCACTGACGCTTCTGTTCGCAGCCCGGGACCGCGAGCGGAATAATGCGGTGGTGCTGGCCGGGGTGCTGCAGGAGCGGTTGCAGGTGCAGTCCGGAGAGAGCTCTTCACCGACCTGCTATGCGGCCGGGTTTCCTCGATATAACGGGTTTGAATGAGGGGCGGGTGATCACCCGCGTCGGGCGAATGTCCCTATCCACCCGGCGGATGCTCGACCGCACCATGGCGAAGGGCGGTGTGCCCTGGCCACGGTGC
>SKYZ01000422.1 GCA_007127625.1 Aquisalimonas sp.
ATGTTGCGCTGTTTCATGATGGCGGCCATGCGCACGGCATTGCGGGCGTAGTCCGAAAACACCAGGAAGGTGCCGCCGTAGGGCACGAACCCCCCATGCAGGGCCAGGCCGTTCTGGACGGCGGTCATGGCGAACTCGCGCACCCCGTAGAAGATGTAGTTGCCGTCACCGTCCTCGGCGGTCACCGGCGTGCAGCCCGACCACTTGGTGTTGTTGGAACCGGTGAGGTCGGCGGAACCACCGATGAGGTCCGGCAGGTAGGGGCCAAAGCCATCCAGGGCGTTCTGCGAGGCCTTTCGGCTGGCGACGGTCTCGCCCGCCGCCGCGGCCTTGGCCAGCAGATCATCGGCGTGCTCGCCAAAGGTGGCGGGCAGATCACCGCGCATGCGCCGCTCGAACTCCTCGGCCAGTTCCGGGTGGGCACGATGGTAGTCGGCCAGGACCTGCTGCCACTCGGCCTCGGCGGCCTTGCCGGCATCGCGGGCATCCCAGCCCTGGTAAATGGGGCCGGGAACCTCGAACGGGGCATGCTCCCACTTGAGGAACTCGCGGGTGGCCTGGATCTCGTCATCACCCAGGGGAGCGCCGTGGACGCTGTGGCTGCCGCAGGCGTTGGGCGCACCGAAACCGATCACGGTCTTGCAGCAGATCAGCGTGGGCTTGTCGGTAACCTCCCGTGCCTCGCGAATGGCCGCATCCACCGCTTCGCTGTCGTGGCCGTCCACATCGGCGACGACGTGCCAGCCGTATGCGCGGAACCGCGCCGGCGTGTCGTCGGTGAACCAGCCGTCCACCTTGCCGTCGATGGAAATGCCGTTGTCATCGTAGAAGACCACCAGCTTGCCGAGCCCCAGAGTGCCGGCCAGGGAGCACGCCTCGTGGGAGATGCCCTCCATCAGGCAACCGTCACCGGCGAAGCAGTAGGTGTAGTGATCCACCAGTGTGTGGCCGGGGCGATTGAACTGTGCGGCCAGCACCTTCTCGGCAAGCGCCATGCCCACGGCATTGGCAAGGCCCTGGCCCAACGGCCCGGTGGTGGTCTCCACTCCCGGCGTGTAACCGTATTCGGGGTGCCCGGGTGTGCGCGAGTGGAGCTGGCGGAACTGCTTGAGGTCATCCATGCCCAGGTCGTAGCCGGACAGGTGCAGCAGGCTGTAGATCAGCATGGAACCGTGGCCGTTGGAGAGCACGAAGCGGTCACGGTTCCACCAGCCCGGGTTCGCCGGGTTATGCCGCAGGTAGTCGTTCCACAGGACTTCGGCGATATCCGCCATGCCCATGGGCGCCCCGGGGTGGCCCGATTTCGCCTGTTGGACGGCATCCATGCTCAGGGCACGAATGGCATTGGCTAGTTCACGACGCGACGGCATGAATGGTGTTCTCCGGGTTTGCGGGCACGTGAGGAAATGGCCGGGCTGGATCGCCAACCCCGCCGAAAGCCGTGAATTGTCTCGAATTGTCGACCCGCGGGCAAGGCAGCGTCCGCCACCAGCAAACACGCACAAGTCCCTGCCATGGGGTGACATTTCCGTTACACGGCAGGAACAGAGGTTGAAATCTCCGCAGAACACGGTACGTTAGGGGGTGATCAAAACGGAGCACCGCAGCATCGGACTGCTGCCCTTCGCCACATACCGGCGCTCGTCACGAACACAGAGACGACCCGTATGTCGGTTTCACGCACCGCCACTGGCAAGGCAGAGGCGTTGCGTCTCCTTCGGGCTGCCGGAGCTGGATGACCTGCATCACCAGGTATCCCCATCCTTCTCTGCAGCCAAAAAAGCAACTGTTTTCGAGTGCGGATGGCGCCGGCTTGACCGGGCCCCGCAAAAATGGCGGCAGATGGCACACCACCAGTGTGATCTGTCAGCAATGGTGCAGGCATCCGGCGTGACGGTTCAGGCCGGATTGCGCATTCGTGCATCCATCAGTTGGATGCACGACCGTCAGGACTCCTTCCTGACGGCGCCTGCGCCTTCATCAATATGGACGGTGGGAGGTAACACAATGTCTTCGACAGCAACGGACCAGGCATTCGGCGAAAAGCCAGAAGAGTGTCGCGACAGCGACCACTACGCAGCGGAGTACAACGAAGGCTTCGTCGACAAGTGGGACGATCTGATCGACTGGGACAGCCGCGCAGAGAGCGAGGGTGATTTCTTCATCCAGACCCTGAAAGAGCGCGGCTGCAAGCGCATTCTTGACGTCGCCTGCGGCACCGGCTTCCACTCGGTGCGCCTGATCGAGGCCGGCTTCGATGTGGTCAGCGCCGACGGCAGTGCCGACATGCTGGCCAAGGCGTTCGAGAACGGCCGTAAGCGCGGACACATTCTGCGCACGGTGCAGTCCGACTGGCGCCAGCTGAACCGGGACATCCACGGGCGCTACGACGCCGTGATCTGCCTCGGCAACTCGTTCACGCACCTGTTCAACGAGAACGACCGCCGCAAGACCCTGGCCGAGTTCTACTCCGCCCTGAACCACGACGGAATCCTGATCCTGGACCAGCGGAACTACGATTCCATCCTGGACCACGGCTACTCCAGCAAGCACACGTACTACTATTGCGGTAACGACGTCTCCGTCTACCCGGAGTACGTGGACTCGGGCCTGACCCGCTTCCGTTACGAATTCCCGGACAAGGCCGTGTTCCACCTGAACATGTTCCCGCTGCGCAAGGCGTATACGCGTCGCCTGATGCGTGAGGTCGGGTTCCAGCACGTGGAGACCTACGGCGACTTCAAGGAAACGTACCGGGACGCCGAGCCGGACTTCTTCATCCACGTCGCCGAGAAAGAGTATCGGGAGGACAACGATGAGCAATGAATACACCGGTGCCGTCGCCACGGCGCGCGAGTACTACAACAGCGATGATGCCGACCGCTTCTACCACAACGTCTGGGGCGGCGAGGACATCCACGTCGGCCTGTACGAGGACGACCAGGAGCCCATCGCCGACGCCAGCCGTCGCACCGTGGCCCACATGGCCGACCTGCTGGGCGAGCTGACCCCGGAGCACAAGATCATCGATCTGGGTGCCGGCTACGGCGGGACCGCCCGCTACCTGGCGCAGACGTTCGGCTGCCCGGTGGCGGCGCTGAACCTCTCCGAGGTGGAGAACGAGCGCGACCGCGAGATGAACAAGGCGGTCAACCTGGACAACCTGATCGAGGTGCTGGACGCCAGCTTCGAGGAGATCCCGTACCCGGACAACCACTTTGACGTGGTCTGGTCCCAGGATTCCTTCCTCCACAGCGGCAACCGCGAGAAGGTGGTCGAGGAAGTGGCGCGCGTGCTCAAGCCGGGCGGCGTGTTCATCTTCACCGACCCGATGCAGACCGACGACTGTCCGGAGGGTGTGCTGCAGCCTATCCTGGACCGCATCCACCTGGAGACCCTGGGTTCCCCGAAGTTCTACCGCGAGACCGCGAAGAAGTACGGTCTCGAAGAGATCGGCTTCGAGGATCACTCCCACCAGCTGCCGCGCCACTACGGCCGGGTGCTGGAGGAGACCAAGCGCCGGGAGGCCAGTCTCGAGGGCCTGATTTCGCGCGAGTACATCGATCGCATGAAGCAGGGCCTGCAGCACTGGGTCAACGGCGGTAACAGCGGTTACCTGGCCTGGGGCATCTTCCGCTTCCGCAAGGCCTGAACACCC
>SKYZ01000029.1 GCA_007127625.1 Aquisalimonas sp.
CAGGCGTGCACCGGATCGCCGTGGTAGCCGCAGGCGCAGGGGTTCATGGCGGTGACGAGCTGGAAGCGCGCCGGGAACACCACCTGGGCGGCTGCCCGCGAGATGCTCACCTGCCCGGTCTCCAGCGGCTCCCGGAGTACCTCCAGCGCCTGGCGGCCGAACTCCGGCAGTTCGTCAAGAAAGAGGACCCCGTTGTGGGCAAGAGAGATTTCTCCCGGCCGCGGCCGACCGCCGCCGCCGGTGAGGGCCACGTGGGAGGCCGAGTGGTGAGGGGCGCGGAAGGGCCGTCGACCCCAGTCGCCGGCATCGAATCCCGTGCGAGTCAGCGAGAGAACTGCCGCTGTTTCCAGGCTTTCCGTATCCGACATGGGTGGCAGAATCCCCGGCAGGCGCTCGGCGAGCATGCTCTTGCCGGTGCCCGGCGGCCCGCTCAGAAGGAGTGAGTGCCCGCCGGCGGCGGCGATCTCCAGGGCCCGCCGGGCACCCGCCTGCCCGCGCACGTCGGCCAGGTCCGGCAGCAAACAGTCGGTCTCGGTCGGGGCGGCGCGGGCGGTCGGGAGTTCACTGCGGCCGGCGAGGTGGCCGCTCAGATCCAGCAGATGGCCGACGCCGAAACTGCGTTCCGGGTGGACCAGGGCCGCTTCCGGGCCGTTGGCTGCCGGTACCGCCAGGTTGCGGCCGGCATGGCGCGCCTGCACCGCCACCGGTAGGCAGCCCTGCACCGGGCGAAGTTCCCCGCTCAGTGCCAGTTCGCCGGCGAACTCCCACTCGGGCAGCGCCGCCCGCGGCACCTGGCCCGACGCGGCCAGAATGCCCACGGCAATGGGCAGATCGAAACGCCCGCCCTCCTTGGGCAAATCGGCGGGGGCGAGGTTGATGGTGATGCGGCGGGTGGGGAACTCGAAGCCGCTGTTGACGATGGCGCTGCGCACCCGGTCGCGGCTTTCCTTCACGGCCGTCTCCGGCAGGCCGACGATGGACATCGATGGCAGGCCGTTGGTCAGATGCACCTCGATGGTCACCAGCGGGGCGTCAACGCCAACGCCCGCGCGGCCGTATACCACTGCAAGTGTCATGGACCCGTCCCTGGGCAGGCCGCGCCGGCGGCGCGGCGGTGATGATCAGCTCTGGTCGGAGGTGGACTCGTCGGTTGTCTCCGGGCCTTTGCCCTCCAGGGCGGCAACCCGCTCCTCCAGTGCTTCCAGTTGGGCCCGAGTGCGGGACAGCACCTTGGCCTGGGCGTCGAATTCCTCGCGGGTCACCAGATCGAGACGATTGAAGGTGCTCTGCAGGGTGGTGCGGAAGTTCCGCTCCATCTCCTGCTGGAACTCGCGCAGGCCGGGCGGCAGGTTCGACGCGAACTTGCGCGCCATCTCATCGAACGTTTTCGGGTCCAGCATTGTGCACTCCTGAGGGTGTCCGGGGTGGTCGTGCACCTAAACGGGGCGAACTGCACTAGAACAGTGCGCGTGCAGGTGGTGCATCGCCACGAAAGATGGCCTTGCAGCGAATAACAACATGAAAAGACGCCAGAAACAACAACTGGCACAGGAAATGCTCTGCACCACAACGAGTACGATGCCGGGGGTCGGGTGAGGCGACCCGGTATCGGCGACAGCCCCCGCAGGGGTCACCTGTTCCAGTTCATGGTCCGGTGGAACCGGACCGTTCAGCAGGGAGTATCCGGGAATGAAACTCGTAACCGCAATCATCAAGCCGTTCAAGCTGGACGATGTGCGCGAAGCACTCTCCGAGATCGGCGTTCAGGGGATCACCGTGACCGAGGTCAAGGGCTTCGGTCGCCAGAAGGGCCACACGGAACTCTACCGGGGTGCCGAGTACGTCGTCGATTTTCTGCCCAAGGTGAAGATCGAGGTCGCCGTCCAGGATGATCTTACCGATCGCACCACCGACGCCATCGCCAAGGCTGCCAACACCGGCAAGATCGGCGACGGCAAGATCTTCGTTTTCGACCTGGGCAAGGCCATTCGTATCCGCACGGGCGAGACCGATAAAGACGCGCTCTGAATTTCAGTGCCGCGCCCTGAATTTCAGATCAGAGGTAATAGAGGACAATAACGATGGACGAAGTTGCTGAGCTTGTATACGCGCTGGATACATTCTACTTCCTGCTCTCCGGCGTGCTTGTCATGTGGATGGCGGCCGGGTTCTCCATGCTCGAGGCCGGTCTCGTGCGCTCGAAGAACACCGTGGAGATCCTGACCAAGAACATCACGCTCTATTCGGTGGCCGTAATCATGTACCTGGTGATCGGCTGGAACCTGATGTACGAGAGCGCCGGCGGTGTGTTCCCGTCGCTGAGCTTCTTCCTGCCCAGCTCGGATCCGCACACAACGGCCGATGGCTTCTCGTACTTCTCGGACTTCTTCTTCCAGGTGGTGTTCGTCGCCACGGCCATGTCCATTGTTTCGGGGGCGGTGGCCGAACGCATGAAGCTGGCGGCCTTCCTGATCTTTGCCGTGGTCATGACCGGCTTCATCTACCCGATCCAGGGTCTGTGGACCTGGGGTGGAGGCTGGCTGGACCAGTTGGGCTACATCGACTACGCGGGTAGCGGCATCGTGCACATGGCGGGTGCCACCGCTGCGCTGGCCGGCGTGCTCCTGCTGGGGCCGCGCAAGGGCAAGTACACCAAGGACGGCAAGATCCGCGCGATTCCGGGTGGCAACCTGCCGCTGGCGACCTTGGGCACGTTCATCCTGTGGATGGGCTGGTTCGGCTTCAACGGTGGTTCGGAACTGGCCGTGGCCTCCACGGACTCCGCGAACGCCGTGGCCACGGTCTACATGAACACCAACTTCGCCGCTGCAGCCGGTGTCGTGGCCGCCCTGATTCTGTCGAAGATCCTGTTCGGCAAGGCGGATCTCACCATGGTGCTCAACGGTGCGCTTGCCGGTCTGGTGTCCATCACCGCCGCGCCCGATTCCCCGGCGCCGCTACTGGCGGTCGTGATCGGTGCCATTGGTGGCGTGATCGTGGTGTTCTCGATCATCGGCCTGGACAAGCTCAAGATCGACGATCCGGTGGGTGCCATCTCCGTGCACGGCACCTGCGGTATCTGGGGCGTGCTGGCGGTACTGCTGTCGGTGCCCGAGGCCACCTTCGTCAATCAGATCATCGGTCTGGTGGCGATCTTCGGCTTCGTGTTCATTGCCAGCGGCATCGTCTGGTTCATCCTGAAGATGGCCATGGGCATCCGTGCCAGCGAAGAGGAAGAGGAAAACGGCCTCGACCTCAGCGAGTGCGGCATGGAAGCCTATCCGGAGTTCGTCGCCTCCGGACAGAAGTAACCCCGGTCGAATTCCGGGTAACGAAGCAGAACGGGCACCCTTGGGGTGCCCGTTTTTTTCGTTCCAAGGCCGGGAGTGCCGATTGCTTCCCGGTGGCGTCACGGTCGGATCACCACCGGATCGGCTGCCCCATGGCGAGGCGCATCACGGCAGGAACATCAGTCCCAGGCCGATGATCACGCCGGTGACCAGCAGGTTCACCACGCAGAAGCCCATGATGTCCTTGGCCTTCAGGCCCGCAATGGCCAGCGCCGGCAGCGCCCAGAAGGGCTGAATCAGGTTGGTCCAGGCATCACCCCAGGCCACCGCCATGGCGGTGCGTGCCGCGTCCACGCCCAGCGCCGCACCGGCGTCCAGCATGATGTCCGCCTGCACGGCCCACTGACCGCCACCGGAGGGCACGAAGACGTTCACCAGACCGGCGCTGAGGAAGGCGAACAGCGGGTAGGTGGTGGGGTTGGAAATAGCCACGAACCACTCGGAGAACGTCGCCGCAAGGCCCGAGCCGATCATCATCCCCATGATGCCTGCATAGAAGGGGAACTGGATGACGATGCCGCCGGCACCCTTGACGGCCTCCTGCATGCTGTTCAGGAAGTGCCGTGGCCGCCCGTGCAGCATGATGCCGAGGAACAGGAACATGAAGTTGACGATATTCAGGTTCAGGCTGCCGCTCTCGATGAAGAAGTAGTAGCCCAGGAACACCAGGCCCATGACGCCGACGGCCTGGGACAGCGTTATGCTGTTCTCCACGCGGTCGGCCGCGCGCTCCCACTTGAGTTCCGGTGTGGTCTCCTCCTCGGCCAGCTTCTGCGGGTCGGCAATGTACGGCTCGTCGATCTTGTTCATCATCAGCCGGTTCACCAACGGGATGACGATCAGCATCAGTAGCACGAGGATCAGGTTGAAGCCGGAAAAGATGGTCTCGCTGGTGGAGACGACGCCGATCTTGTCCTCGGCGAAGTGGCCGTCCGTGGCGATGAGTAAGCCGATGGAGCTCGCCAGGCCGCCGTGCCAGACAATGAAGCCGCTGTAAGCGCTGGCAATGAGCAGCCGGTAGTCCACACCGCGAACCGCCTGGGCGAGCTGCCGTGCGAACAGGGCGCCGATCACCAGTCCGAAGCCCCAGTTGATCCAGGCCGCGAAGATGGACACCACCGTAACCAGGATGATCGCCTGCCCGGGTGTCTTCGCCAACGTAGCCAGGGCCGCAAGGATGCGTTTGAACATCGGCGTGCTGGCCAGGACGAAGCCGGTAACCAGCACCAGGACCATCTGCATGCCGAAGGTCAGCAGATCCCAGAAGCCGTCGCCCCAGTGCTCGATCATGGCCACCGGGCTCTCCCGCTCGATGCCCATGCCCAGGAAGAACACCAGCAGCGTCAGTAGCATGACAATGACGAACGGATCCGGTAGGTACCGCTCCATGAGGCGTGTGGAGCCTCTGGTGAGGATTTTGATCATGGGTTTCTCCCCCGAGAATGATGGCAATTGTATTGGTGTTATGAAGGCGCCCAACGCAGGCGGCTGCCACGAAGAGTAGGCGCAACACCGAGGCCGAGTCCATATTGCACCGCATCCAACGATGGTCCGCCTCGTCGCCGGCGGGCAACGGTACTGCCTTGTCTATCGACGCTGTTTACGGGAAAGTAGGGGCCAAATCACCTTGACTGGAGGCAGGGGTGCGACAACCGGGCCGCGTGCTGATATGGATCCTGCTGTTTCTCCTGGCCGTGGCGGGCGTTGCGGCGCTGCTGCACCAGCGCCTGATCGATGCCTTCCTCGCCAATCCCGTATTCAATGGCATGATCGTCGCCGTGCTGGCGGTGGGGATTATCATCAACTTCCGCCAGGTGCTGGTGCTGGGGCCTGACGCCGCCTGGCTGCGTGCCTGGCAGCGCGGCGCCGAATCCCTGCCGCCCCCTCCCAAGCGGGGGCTGCTGGGTTCGCTGGGGCGCATGCTTCAGGAGCGTGGTGACAGACTGCAACTCACCACCATGAGCATGCGTGCCCTGCTGGACGGGATTCGCTCGCGGCTGGATGAGGCCCGCGACTTGTCCCGTTATTTCATCGGCCTGCTGATCTTCCTCGGGCTGCTGGGTACTTTCTGGGGGCTGCTGGATACCCTGGGTGGCATCGGGCGCGTGATCAGCGGGCTGAGCGTCGGCGGTGGCGATGCCTCGGAGCTGTTCGAACAGCTCCGCGCCGGGCTTCAGGAACCGCTGGCGGGCATGGGCACCGCCTTCAGTTCCTCGCTCTTTGGCCTGGCCGGGGCCCTGGTCCTGGGCTTTGTCGACCTGCAGGCCGGCCACGCTCAGAACCGTTTCTACAACGACGTGGAAGAACAGCTCACCGGGCTGACCCGGTTCAGCTCCGGTGCCCTGGCCAATGTCGATACCGAGCACAGCGTGCCCTCGTACATCCAGGCGCTGCTGGAGCAGACCGCGGAGAGTCTGGATCGCCTGCAGCGCCTGGTGGCCCGGCGTGAAGAGGAGCGGCGCAGTGCCGAGGAAAGCATTTCCACGGTGACCGAGCAGGTGGGCGAGCTGGCGGAGCAGATTCGCAGCGAGCACCGCCGGATGCTCAGCCAGGCCCGGGGACAGATGGAGCTGCAGCCGGTGCTGCAGCGCCTGGCCGACTCCCTGGGCGAGCGTGGTGAGGAATCCGATACCATGGAGGAGCGGCTGCGGTCCCTGGACCACACCCTGCATCGCCTGGTGGATGAAATGCAGAGCGAACGCACGGACCTGGCTGCGGAGCTGCGGGACGAGATCCGGCTGTTAACCCGCACCGTGGCCCGTGCCACGGGCACCGATCCCAGCGAGCGGTAACGTGTTCCCCGAGCGGCGCAATCGCAACAGCGTAAACATCTGGCCCGGTTACGTGGACGTGCTGGCCACGTTGTTGCTGCTGTTCGTGTTCGTGCTGAGCCTGTTCATGGTCGCCCAGTACTACCTCACGGACACTCTGGCGGGACGCGAGGCAGCGCTGGCCCGGCTGGAGGCTGAGATCGCCGATGTCGGTGAACAGCTGGCGATGGAGCGGGAGGCACGCGAGGAACTGGAGCTGGACCTGGCGGTGTCCATCGCCGAACGTGGCGCATTGCGGGACGAGCTCGGCGCCGCGCGCTCGCGCATCGCCAGCCTGGAAGATGATCTGGCCGAGGCGGAGGCCACCATCGCCGAGGACGAGGAAACCATCGAGCGCCAGGCCGCAGAGATGGCGAGTCTGCAGCAGGACATCGATGCGCTGCGTCAGCTCCGCGAGGAACTGGAAGACGAAGTCGGCGAACTCGCCGCCGCCCGTGAGGAAACCGAAGCCGAAGCCGCTGCCGCGCGAGACCGTGCCCGGGCCCTGGAGGCGGAGCTGGCCGAGGCCGAGGAGCGCACCCACCTGGCGCAGACGGAACTGGAAGACCGAGAGATCCGCGTGCGGGACCTCCAGCGCCTGGTGGAGGAGCAGCAGCGGGCGCTGGAGCAGGAAGAACAGCTCACCACCGCGCAGCAGTCCCGCATTGACCGGCTCAATCGCCAGGTGGAAGCCCTGCGGGAGCAGCTCCGGCGGGTCAGCGCCGCGCTGGAGATCTCCGAGGAGACCGTCGCCGAACAGGAGGAGCGCATCGATGAAATGGGTCGGCGGCTTAACCTGGTCCTGGTGGAGCGGGTGCGGGAGCTCAGCCGTTATCGCTCGGAGTTCTTCGGCCGACTGCGGGAAGTGCTTGGGGATCGCGAGGATATCCGCATTGAGGGCGACCGCTTCGTGTTCCAGTCGGAGCTGTTCTTCGGTACCGCCTCGGCAGACATCGAGGATGCCGGAACGGAGCGGTTGGATAGCCTCGCAGAGACCATCGTCGAACTGCAGGAGACCATTCCCGAGGAGATCCCGTGGGTCCTGCAGGTGGAGGGGCACACCGACGTCCGCCCCATCGCCACGGAGGAGTTCCCCTCCAACTGGCACCTGTCCACCGCGCGGGCGCAGTCCATTGTCGATTATCTCATCGACCGGGGGGTGCCGCCGCAGCGGCTGTCGCCGGCGGGCTTCGGCGAATACCACCCGGTCACCGAGGGCACCGATCCGGAATCCCTGCAGCGCAACCGCCGCATCGAACTGCGCCTGACTCAGCGTTGAACGTCCCGGCGCCGGCCCGTCTTCCGCTCCCGGCCCGGCAGAAGCGTTCGGATAAACCTGTAGGGCGGACCTTCAGGTCCGCCGACCGGGCTTCGATGGGCCACCTCGGCTTGCATGTCTTTTTTCGGCGGACCTGAAGGTCCGCCCTACCGGCGTGCGGGCCCCGCGTGGCTGAGTGTCACGCGCCGATTTCCTGCAGGAAGGCGTCGAATGCGAGGCACAACCACGGCACGTGGTCCGTCAGCGTGTGCTCGCTGTCCACCAGGTGGAGCCGCGCGCGATGCCGCTGGGCCCAGCCAACCACGGTCAACGGTGGAATGATGACGTCATGCCAGCCGTGCACCACCTCTGTCAGACCCGCCGCGGGGGTGGTGTCCCCGGCGTACCCGGGAATGTCCACCGCCGGCGCCAGCAGGAACAGTCCCCGAGGCCGCAGCCTCCCGCTGGCCACGGCCGAGACGTACCCGCCCATGCTGGAACCCGCCAGCACAAGATTCTGTCCTTCCGGCAGGGACTGTTGCAGCAGATGGGTTACCCGCTCGTCCGGGTCCATGGTGAAACTGTAGTCCGGGCTCATCACCTGGAGGCCGCGAGCCCGGGCCACTTCTGCGAGGGCGGTGATCTTGCGGCCCCAGGGGCCGCTTTCCTTGCCGTGGGCGAAGCAGACGGTGGTGGTCATGGGCATGCTCGGGGTGTGGGGTGGCCGGTTTGCGCCAGTTATACTGAACGCTATCCGCGGAGCGCGACAAGAGCGCCGGCACGACAAGGAGGCGACCGATGAGTACAACGCGTGACGCCATCGTGGATGCCGCCGTGCAGCTGGCCGAGGAGACCAGCTGGGAAGAAGTCCGGCTCTACAACGTGGCTGAACGGCTGGACGTACCACTGACTGCGGTGCAGGCGCAGTTCCGTGAAAAGGAGGAGATCGCGGATGCTTGGTTCGACCGGCCTGACCACGCCCTGGTCGCCGCTGCCTCTGACCCGGCTGTGCAGGCGCTGCCGACAACGGAAAAGCTGCACTGCCTGATCATGACCTGGCTGGATGCCCAGGCCGCCCATCAACGGGTGGTGCGGGAGATGATCAAGGGCAAGCTCGAGGCGGGCCACGTGCATGTGCAGCTCCCCGCCGTGCTGCGCATCAGCCGTACCGTGCAGTGGTTGCGCGAGGCTGCCCATCGGGACGCCGCCGGCGCAATGCGCGGCCTGGAAGAGACGGTCCTGACCAGCATCTTCGTCACCACCTTCGTGAGCTGGCTCAACGAGGATACCCACGATTTCCGCCGCACCCGGGCGCGACTGTCACGTCTGCTCCACGGCGCCGCGTGGATGGCGCGGTGGGTGCCGGGGTACCATTCGCCGCAGGCCCGTGGTGCTCTGCCAGCACCGCCGGAAGGGGCGCTGCGGCCCGGGAACGCCGCCGCCGACGAATCCACCGACGCCCGTGCCTGACAATACTTCCCGAAAGGGTGAGTAGAGGAGCCTCTCTCTGGATACTCTGACCCACGCCCTGAGCGGCGTGCTGGCCGCGCGAGCCAGTGCCCCGCGTCAGCCCCGGCCGGACCAGCTCTCCCTGCGTGAGCGCACCTGGGTCGGCGGCCTTGCCGGCGCCGCACCGGACCTGGATATCCTCTTCACCCTGGGCGGGCACGTTCCCTACATGGAGAACCACCGCGGGATCACCCATTCCCTGCTGCTGATGCCGGCATGGGCGTGGCTGCTTGCAGGTGTGGCTGCACTGGCCCTGGGGCGCCGATACTCGTGGCGTTCCTATTACGGCGTCATCCTGCTGGCACTGTTCATCCACATCCTGGGTGACCTCATTACCAGCTACGGCACCCAGATCCTGGCGCCGTTCACCAACTGGGCGCCGGGTTTCAACACCACGTTCATCATCGATCCGTGGTTCAGCGGCGTCCTGCTGGCCGGACTGCTGGCGAGTCTCTACTGGCGGCCGCGCACCGGCGCGGCACTGGGGCTGGCGGCGGTGACCGCGCTGGTGCTGTTCCAGTACAGCCAGTACCGTACGGCGGTGACGGAAGCCCGGGACTGGGCCCAGTCGCAGGGAATCACCGACTACGTGGCAGAGGCCCATCCGCAGCCGTGGTCGCCCTTCAACTGGAAGCTGGTGGTGGATCGTGGCGACCGCTACCACATGGCGGTGGTCAATCTGCGCCGGGACCGGCGGCCGCACGATTTCGGTGACGACGCATTCCTGCTGCTGCGCCTGTGGAGCGCCTA
Organism: Aquisalimonas sp.; assembly: GCA_007127625.1. Classification (GTDB taxonomy): domain Bacteria; phylum Pseudomonadota; class Gammaproteobacteria; order Nitrococcales; family Aquisalimonadaceae; genus Aquisalimonas. The sequence goes on from SKYZ01000029.1 coordinate 9,678, forward strand.
CGTGCCGGTGGAGCAGGCGCATTGGGAGACCTTCCATCGTTACGGGGCGGGCGGCGAGGAACAGGAACTGGCACGGGAGGTCATGGCCGCGGACGGCATGGCGTTCTTCCGCTGGTTCGCCAGTTATCCGGCCCTGCGTGCGGTGGATGCGCGCAACGGCGATCAATGCGTGGTGTTCGAGGACCTGCGCTTCCGCCTGGAGGGGATGAGCAATCCGTTCCGCTACGGCATGTGTCGTGCCGACGAGGATGCCGACTGGCAGCGCTACCGCATGCGGGATGACGGCGAGCGGACCGCGATCTGATGGCAGGCAGGACGACGCCCGGAGGGCATGAATGAGCAGCGCGCAGACCGCCACGGAAGTAACGCAGAGGCCCCTGGCGCCCAAGCGCGAGATCTTCGGCTGGGCCATGTTCGATTTCGCCAACCAGGCCTACACGCTGCTGATCATCACCGTGGTCTTCGGCGATCTCTTCACCACGGTGATCGTCGGGGACCGGGGGGATGACTACCGCCTGGGCAACCTGCTGTGGAGCCTGTCCCTGGCGGTGAGCTACTTCCTGGTGGTGGTGTCCGGACCGGTCTGCGGCGCCATCATGGATTACTCCGCCAGCAAGAAGCGGTTCCTGTTCGCCAGCTACATCGCAACAGTCACGGCCACGGCGCTGCTCTATTTCGTGGAGCCCGGGTACATCGTGCTCGGGGTGATCCTGATCATCTGCTCGAACTTTGCATATGCCATCGGTGAGAACTTCATCGCCGCGTTCCTGCCGGAACTGGGGCCGGCGCGTTCGCTGGGAAAGATTTCGGGGTTCGGCTGGGCGCTGGGCTACATCGGCGGCCTGTTTGCCGCCGCGTTCACGTTGGCCTTTCTCGGCGAGGCCACTGCCGAGAACTTCGATCGCATCCGCTGGGTGGGGCCGTTCGCCGCGGGGTTCTTCCTGCTGGCGGCGATTCCGACGTTCGTCTTTGTGCGTGAGCGGGGGGTGCCCCAGGCGAGACCCACCGACCGCAGCTACGTGTCGCTGGGGTTCAAGCGTATCGGTGACACCATTCGCGATATCGCCCGATTCCGTGATCTCGCCATCTTCCTGTCTTCGGTGCTGTTCTCCATGGGCGGGATCTACATCATCATCACCTTCGCCTTCATCTACGGCGCCCAGGTGATCGGCTGGGACGAGAGTATCCGCAACATCATGTTCATCATCGTCCAGATCACCGCCGCCATTGGTGCCCTCGGGTTTGGCGCGCTGCAGGACCGGCTCGGCGCGAAGCCCACGTACATCGGCACGCTGACGCTCTGGGTGCTGGCGATTCTGGCCATCTGGGCCACGCCCGAGGTGACGGAGTGGGTCAACGACACCTTCGGGGCGGACTGGGAAGCCCAGCACCTGTTCCTGGTGGTGGGCTGTCTGGCCGGGGTGAGCCTCGGTTCCAGCCAGTCCGCCAGTCGCACCCTGGTGGGGCTGTTCTCTCCCGAGGCCAAGGCTGCCGAGTTCTTCGGCTTCTGGGGGCTGGCGAACAAACTGGCCGGCATGTTCGGGATTGTCGGCCTGGGGCTGCTTCAGGCCCAGGTCGGATTGCAGGCGTCGATCCTGTTCTGCGCGGCGTTGTTCATCATCGCAATCATGATCTGCCTGCCGGTGAATCAGGCTCGGGCGCAGCAGGCCGCACGGCAGTGGGACGAGGAGTATGCCGCCAACGGTGGCCGCATCGGTTAGAGTGATACGTGGCATCGCAACCGCCCAGGGGACCGCATGGAACAACCGCGTATCGCCATCATCAGCAGCACCTCGGAGAACGCCCAGGATGCCGAGGTGGAGCTCCTGAAACGGTATGACACGGTGCCTCCCGGCGAGGCGGACGTGCTCATCGCCCTGGGCGGTGACGGGCTGATGCTGCGCACCCTCCACCGTTACATGAACCTAGGCAAGCCGGTTTTCGGCCTCAACTGCGGCAGTGTCGGGTTTCTCATGAACCGTCTGGACACCGAGGGTCTGCACGAGCGCCTGGCCCAGGCGCAGCCGGTGACCATCAAGCCGCTGCACATGCGCGCCTACACCGCCGGCGGCGAATGGCGCGAGGCCTACGCCATCAACGAGGTTTCACTGCTGCGCGAGACCCGCCAGACCGCCAAGATCCGCATCAAGGTGGACGACGTCGTGCGCCTGGAAGAGCTCACCTGTGACGGTGTGCTGGTGGCCACGCCCGCGGGCAGCACCGCCTACAACCTCTCCGCCGACGGGCCCATCCTGCCGCTGCGCGGTGGTGTGCTGGCGCTCACCTCCATTGTCGCCTTCCGGCCGCGGCGCTGGCGCGGCGCAGTGCTGCTCAACAGCGCCCACGTGGAGTTCGAGATCCTGGACACCCCCAAGCGCCCGGTGAGCGCCGTGGCCGATTTCACCGAGGTGCGCGACGTGCGCTACGTCAGTATCCGCGAGGATCCGGAGCGGGCCCTGACCCTGTGGTTCGATCCGGAGCACAATCTGGAGGAGCGCATCGTCAAGGAGCAGTTCCTGCCCTGACGTTGTCCGAACCGTTGCTTCCGTGCATCGGACAGGCATCGCCCGGCGGCCGGGGGAGCCGCAGTAGGGCGGACCTTCAGGCCTGCCGTTGCAAGACATGCAAGCCGACGTGGGTTACCGACGCGCAATCCGCGGACATGAAGGTCCGCCCTGCGGATGCTACGGACTTGCGCGACTGACGTCGCTCCCACATGGCAAGGACCCGTAGGGTGCATCTTGATGCACCGTCACTGCCGGCGAGGCACGATGTCGAGGAGAGACAAGGCATGGACCACGCCACAGCCGATACCACCCCGCGCCATCACCGCGTCATCATCATCGGTTCCGGGTTCTCCGGCCTGGGCACGGCCATCCACCTGAAGGAGTACGGGGAAGAGGACTTTCTGGTGCTCGAGCAGGAAGGCGGCATCGGCGGTACCTGGTGGGTGAACCGCTACCCCGGCTGTGCCTGCGACGTGCAGTCCCACCTGTATTCTTTCTCCTTCGAGCTCAACCCGGACTGGTCGCGGCTTTACGCCACCCAGCCCGAGATCCGCGACTACCTGAATCACTGTGCCGACAAGTACGGCGTGCGCCGGCATGTGCGGCTGCATACCACCGTGAGGCGGCTGCAGTGGGACGAGCTGCGCCGGTGCTGGTGGGTGGAGACCAATGCCGGCTGCTGGAGTGCGGATATCGTGGTCTCCGGCATGGGTGGCCTGTCGAAGCCTGCGTTTCCGGACATTCCCGGCATCCGGAGCTTCCGCGGTCGCGCTTTCCACTCCCAGCAGTGGGATCATGACTACGATCTCACGGGCAAGCGGGTGGCGGTGATCGGCACCGGCGCCTCGGCCATCCAGTTCGTGCCGCAGATCCAGCCGCAGGTCGAGCGTCTGGATCTCTACCAGCGCACACCGCCGTGGATCGTGCCCAAGCCGGATCGCCCCATCCCGCCCTGGAAGCAGCGCCTGTACCGGCGCTGGCCCGCCACCCAGAAGCTCGTGCGTGGTGCCATCTACAGCATGCTGGAGGGGCGTGTGCTGCCCTTCGCCATCGACCC
>SKYZ01000462.1 GCA_007127625.1 Aquisalimonas sp.
GCAACAGCCGCAGAATCCGGCGCGTTTCGGGCTGTGCATCGGCATCCCCGGGGGTCAGGAGCTCCAGTTCCGCCATGCGCCGCCCCTGCCAGCGCTGCAGGAAGCTGCTGATCAGATCCTGGTAGTCGCGGTAATGCCAGTAGAAGCTGCCCCTGGACACTCCAAGCCGACGTGCCAGCGGCAATACCCGCACCGCATCGAACCCCCCTTCCACCACCAGCTCCGCCGCCGCATCGAGCCAGTCATCCCGGCTCAGTTGTTCTCGCCCGCCGGTGCCTTCGGCCTCAGACATGCTCTCCTCCATACGCCAAGAGATGCTCCGGAAAATTGACGTCTGTCCGGTTCATGGACTACCTTTCCCGATACACCATACACCAGTGTATTGTCGCTGCAGAAGGCGTCCGCCCGGGTCACTGGAGCTGGGCATGGCGACGCCCCTTCGGCGACTCCCTCAAGCCAAGTCGGGAGATGACATGAGCAACGCCCATTATGAAGTCAAAGGCGACGTCGCCCTGATCCGCCTGGACAACCCCCCGGTGAACGGGCTCGGCTACGGCGTGCGCCGCGGCATCGTCGACGGCATCCGGCAGGCGGAGCAGGACGACGCGATCCGGTCCATGGTAATCATCGGCAACAACGGGACTTTCTCCGGCGGCGCCGACATCAGCGAGTTCGGCACCCCGAAAATGATCACCGAGCCGACCCTGCCCACGGTGATCAACGTCATCGAAACCAGCAACAAGCCGGTGGTGGCCGCCGTGGACGGTAACTGCATGGGCGGCGGCCTGGAACTGGCCCTGGGCTGTCACTTCCGCATCAGCACCCGCGGCGCCAGCATTGCCCTGCCCGAGGTCAAGCTCGGCCTGCTGCCGGGGGCCGGTGGCACCCAGCGGCTGCCCCGGGTGGTGGGCGTCGAGCATGCCCTGAACATGATCGTCTCCGGCACCACCGTGCCGGCAAAGATGTTCGAGGGCAGCGCGCTGTTCGACACCTACAGCGACGGCGATCTGGAAGCCGACGCCATCGCCCTGGCGCAGAAGGCACCGAGCGAAAAGAAACCGCTCAAGCGCGTGCGCGATCTGCCGGCCTCCCATCCGCGCGCAGAGCCGTTCTTCCTCTATGCCCGGAACGGCATCAGCCAGATGGCGAAGAACTACCCGGCACCTCTGAAATGCCTGGAAGCCGTCCGCGCCGCCGTGGAGAAGCCGTTCGACGAAGGCCTGCAGACGGAGCGCCAGCTGTTCGCGGAGCTCATGCAGACGCCGGAATCCGCCGCCCTGCGTCACGCCTTCTTCGCCGAGCGCGAAGCCTCCAAGGTGCCGGATATCGGCAAGGACACACCCTCCCGTGAGATCAAGCATGTGGGCGTCATCGGCGCCGGCACCATGGGCAGCGGCATCGCCATCAACTTCCTCAACGCCGGCATCCCGGTGACCATCCTGGACATGAAGCAGGAGTCGCTGGACAAGGGCATCGCCCACATCCGCAGCGTCTACGAGGGCCGCGTCCAGAAGGGCAAGATGAAACAGGAGGACGCCGAGCAGAAGCTCGCCCTGCTGCACACCGCCACCGACTACGACGCCTACAAGGACGTGGATCTGGTCATCGAGGCCGTGTTCGAGGACATGGGCGTCAAGCAGAAGGTGTTCGAGACCCTGGATGCCACCTGCAAGCCCGGCGCCATTCTCGCCAGCAACACCTCGACCCTGGACCTGAACAGGATCGCCGGCTTCACCAAGCGTCCCGAAGACGTGGTGGGCATGCACTTCTTCAGCCCAGCCAACGTCATGAAGCTGCTGGAAGTGGTCCGCGGTGACAAGACCTCCAAGGAGGTCATGGCCACGGTGATGAAGATCGGCAAGACCATCAAGAAAACTGCGGTGGTCTCCGGCGTATGCGACGGCTTCATCGGCAACCGCATGGTGGGGCCGTACCAGCGCGAAGCGCTGATCATGCTGGAGGAAGGCGCCACGCCGCAGCAGATCGACAAGGCCATCGAGAAGTTCGGCTTCGTCATGGGCCCGCTGCGCATGGCCGATCTCGCCGGCGGCGACATCGGCTGGGCCATCCGCAAGCGCCAGTACGAAGAGAACCCGGACATGAAGCGCATGGTCATCGCCGACCGCCTGTGCGAGATGGGGCGCTACGGCCAGAAAACCGGCGCCGGCTTTTACCGTTACGAAGAAGGCAAGCGGGATCCCCAGCACGATCCGGAAGTCGACCGCGTGATCGAGGAGTGCCGCAAGGAGATGGGCATTACGCCGCGCAGGATCAGCAGCAAGGAGATCGTCGAGCGTTGCGTGTACGCACTGGTCAACGAGGGTGCCCGGATTCTCGAGGAGGGTATCGCCCAGCGCGCTTCGGACATCGACATCGTCTACCTCACCGGCTACGGCTTCCCGGTGCACCGGGGCGGTCCCATGCATTACGCCGACCAGGTGGGGCTGATCAACGTCGAGCGGGCCATGGAGCAGTTCCGCGCCAACCCGCACGCCCAGCAGTCCTTCTGGGAGCCGGCACCGCTCCTCGCAAAGCTGGCCGCCGAAGGCAAGACCTTCAACTGATTCCATGACGGCGGGCCTGTCGCCCGTCGAGCGCAGGAGAAAGACATGACCGATGATGTAGTAATCGTATCGACAGCCCGCACGCCCCTTGCCAAGTCCTGGCGCGGGAGTTTCAACATGACCCACGGCGCCACCCTGGCCGGCCACGCCATTCAGCACGCCGTGGAGCGTGCCGGCGTGGAAGGCGGCGAGATCGACGACGTGATCATGGGCTGCGCCCTGCCCGAGGGTTCCACCGGCAACGACGTCGCCCGCATGGGCGCTATTCGCGCCGGCCTGCCGGTCAGCGTCAGCGGTGTAACCGTGAACCGCTTCTGCTCCTCCGGGCTGCAGGCCGTGGCCATGGCCGCCCAGCACATCATTGTCGACGGCGCGCCGATCATGGTTGCCGGGGGCGTGGAGTCCATCTCCACGGTGCAGGCGGACGTGAACACCACCTACATGAAAGAGGAGTGGCTGGCCGAGAACAAACCGGCGCTGTACTGGAGCATGCTGCAGACCGCCGAGACCGTGGCGAAGCGCTACAACATCTCCAAGGACGTGCAGGACGAGTACGGTGTGCGCAGTCAGCAGCGTGCCGCGGCCGCCCGCGAGGCCGGGAAGTTCGACGACGAGATCGTGCCCATGACCACCACCATGGCGGCGGCGGACAAGGCCACCGGCGCCATGATGACGAAGGAGGTCACTGTCGCCCAGGACGAGGGCATCCGCCCGGACACCAACATCGAGGGTGTCAGCGGCATCCGCTCGGCCATGCCCGGCGGCGTGATCACCGCGGGCAACGCCAGCCAGTTCTCCGACGGCGCCTCGGCCCAGGTGCTGATGACCGCCAAGGAGGCGTCCCGGCGCAACCTGCAGCCGCTGGGGATCTTCCGCGGCTTCGCTGTGGCCGGCTGCGAGCCGGACGAGATGGGTATCGGCCCCGTCTATGCGATCCCCAAGCTGCTCAAGCGCCACGGCCTCAGCGTTGATGACATCGACCTGTGGGAACTCAACGAGGCCTTTGCGGTACAGGTCCTCTACTGCCGGGACAAGCTCGGCATTCCGGACGACCGGCTCAACGTCAACGGCGGCTCCATCGCCGTGGGCC
>SKYZ01000301.1 GCA_007127625.1 Aquisalimonas sp.
CCATCCCCCGCGTGGGTGGGTGGGGGATCGCCATTGGCGCCATGGTGGCGGTGCTGTTCTGGTACCCACCCGTGCCGGTGTCCGTTGCTTTTCTGGTGGGAGCCGGCATTCTGCTGGTGGGCGGGGCCGTGGACGACCACGGCAATCTGCCCCCGGTCACCAAGCTGCTCGTCCAGCTGACGGCATCCATTCCCGTGCTGGTGTATGCCGGACTGGTGATGGACACCATCCCGTTGTTCGGCGAGTTCCTGCTGCCCACCGCCGTTGCGCTTCCGCTCACCGTTCTCGGGCTGGTGGCCTGCACCAACGCCACCAACACTTCCGACGGACTGGACGGGCTGGCGGCCGGGATCACCGTCCTCAGCCTGGTGGGCATCCTGACGCTGGCGCACCAGGTGGACGCTGCCGAGGTTCTGATCATCACCGCAGCAACCATCGGCGGCGTGGTCGGCTTCCTGCGCTACAACACGTATCCGGCCACGATCTTCATGGGGGACGCCGGCAGCCAGTTCCTGGGCTTCGCCATCGGCTTCCTCGGCCTGGCGCTGATTCACGCCAGCCCGGGCACCCTTTCTCCCTGGTTATTGCTGCTGCTGGTCGGGCTCCCCGTGGTCGATCTGCTGATGGTGACCATGCGGCGCATCCGGCACGGGCGCCATCCGTTCCACCCGGATAACACCCACCTGCACCACCGGCTCATGGCACTGGGGTTCAGCCACGCCAAGGCGGTCGGAGCCACGTATTCACTGCAGGCCTCCTTCGTCTTCTTCGGGGTCGCCCTGCAATCGTCCCAGCACTGGGTCATCCTGCTGGTGTTCGGTCTGCACATGGTGCTGATCTACGGCTTCCTGTCGCTGGCAGAGCGCCGGGTATCAACCCATGTCGACGTGGACGTTCAGTCATTACAACCGCGAGCGTTCCGTCCCGTCCTGGTCTGGGCGCCACGGATCGCCCTCGAACTCATGATCCCGCTTGTTCTGCTGATTCTGGCGGCGCTTGCCACCGACACGTCGGCACCCTTTGGCTGGCTCGCGGGTTTCCTGGTACTGGTCCTGGCCGCCTGCCTTCTCCGCAGCGGGGATCCGCCCGCCCTGCTGACCCGCGTTCCCACCTTCATGATGGTGGTGACCGTGGTCTACCTGTACACCGACATGGCGCCGTTCAGCAGCACTCTCGCCCTGGCCACGGAGATGGCGGGAATCGCCATGATCGGCGTGCTGGCGGTATTGGCGGTGTGGTTCTCGCCGCGCCGGCGAGCGCGGGAGTTCCGCCCCACGGCCCTGGATTACCTGATGATCCTGCTGGCGTCCCTGGCGCTGTTCGCCGTTTTCACCGGACCGATGACGCTCAATCCCTATTTCCTGATCTACACGCCAGTGCTTCTGTACGCCTGTGAACTGCTGCTGGTGGAGCGCCGGGAGCGCCATGACTGGCTGCTGCTGGCTGTTGCCGCATGCGGGGCGCTCCTGTTTGTTCGAGGGGTCTGGCTGTGAGCGGGGCGGCACCGGCGGCCAGGTCCGACGGCCATCAGGCGAATCGCGGGCTCGGCTGGTACTGGCGCCGACTCCGGGTCATGTCGGTGCCTGAAATCTCCCACCGGCTACTGCGGGCGGCGGACCTGGCATACCTGCGCGTTCTGCCGGTGCGAACCCGCGTCCATGCGGATCTGCCGGCATTCTGCGTCACCACACACCGTTTTCTGCCAGCTCCGGTCACGGATACAGCGCGGTTGGAGAGCGCCCGGCAACATCTGCTCTCCGGCGGACTGGCGACACGACACGTGGGCTGGCAGTGGTCGGAGGACCCGGACATCTGGCATCGGGACCCCGATACTGGCTTTGTATGGCCACGGCGATTCTTCGGTGGCATCGACTACCGCCCGGGCAATCCCGTCGGCGACATCCGTCTGCTCTGGGAGCCGGCCCGACTGCAACAGACACTGGATCTCGCCAGCCTTGCCGACCACCATCCCGGCACGCTGCGCCCTGCCGCCCTCGCCCTGCTGCGCCGGCAGATCTGCTCCTGGGTTGAACAGAACCCACCGCTCCGGGGACCGCACTACGTCTCCGCCATGGAGTGCGGGCTGCGGCTGATCGCCGTCTGCTACGCGCTGGACAGAGCGCGTCCCTGGCTGATGCCGGATGATCCCTGCCGGCGGGCGGTGGCCGAGATCGCCCGTTCGCACGCGCCGCTGATCGCCCGCCGCCTGTCACTGCATTCATCACGAGGTAACCACACCGTCGCCGAGGCAGTCGCCCTGGTACACGCGGGTCTGCTTTTTCCCGACCTGCCCGGAGCACAACGCTGGCTGCGGCGGGGCCTGTCGCTGCTCGCCGACGAGGCGCACCGCCAGATCCTGCCGGACGGTGGCGGCATCGAGCAGGCACTGAGCTATCACGTGACCAACCTCGAACTCATCGGGTTGACCATCAAACTGCTGAAACAGCGGACGCAGCCCGTCCCGCAGGCACTCGCTGACGCCCTGGACCGTGGCAATGGTTTCCTCGCCGGCATCGCCTGGGGCGGAGACCAGCTTCCGGCAGTGGGTGACGGGGACGACGGTTCCGCGTTGTCGCCGACACAACGACCTGGATTCACGCAACGCCCTTCGGTCGGTCAAGGCGCGCGACAGTACCCGGCTGCGGGATACACGAACGTGACCCTGGCATCGCAGCGTTGCCTGCAGTTCCTGTGCGATCACGGCCCCCTCGGCATGCCGCCCGCATTCGGCCACGGCCACGCCGATGCCCTGTCCGTGCTGGTCTGCGTTGACCGGACACCACTGTTGATCGACCCGGGCACGGGGGGCTATGGCGGCGAGCCCGGGCGCTGGCGCGACTATTTCCGCAGCACGGAGGCGCACAACACGGTCACGGTTGACGGCCACGACCAGGCGCCCCCCACCGGAGCCTTCCAGTGGGCGCGGAACTACCAGGCCAGGCTGGTCGAGTTCATGGAATCGGACAACGGTAGCGGGCAGCTTCTGATGTGGCACGACGGCTACGCGGAGCGCGGCGTGTACCACTGGCGTGCCGTTCGGTGGGACCCTGCCGGCTGGTTGCTCGTTGAGGATTTGCTCCAGGGCAATGGCGTCCATCACCTGGCGACGCACTGGCACACGACCCGGCCGGTGGAACGCAGCGCTGACGACACCGTCACCCTGAGCGCCCCCCGCGGCCCGGTCTCCATGACACTCCTGGGTGGAACCGTCACCACCATGCGGGCCCAAACCTCGGCAACAGCCGGTTGGCACTCGCCACACTACGCATGCCGCGCCCCGGCGAACACCATTCGGCTCGCCTGTAAGGCACAGCTTCCGCACCGCCTGACCACGGTGATCCGCCTCGGTACTGCCTCACCCGGCCCGGACACCATGGAGGAGACGAGACAATGGCTGAACAGACATGTCCTGTGACACCACCGAGGCTGGAGGTGCTGGGTACCCCGGTGAACAATGTCACCATGCACTCCGCGCTGGACCACGCCCGGCACATGCTGGAACGCCCAGGGGCGAAACTGGTATTGGCCACCAATCCCGAGAAGGTCATCGCCGCACGCCGGTCGCCGCCGTTGCTCAGGGCCCTCCGGGGAGCCGACCTCGTCATCCCCGACGGCATCGGCGTGGTGCTGGCGGCGCGGCTGCGGGG
>SKYZ01000210.1 GCA_007127625.1 Aquisalimonas sp.
ATTCGGCCACGGTGGCCTCCAGGGTCGCCCAGTCCATGGCAGCAACGCCCCCGTTCGCGGCCGACGGGGCCTCGGCGGCCGGTGCCGGGGGCGCGGCCAAGGGTGCATCGCGTGCGGTCGGCGCTGGCGCCTCCGTGTCCGGGACCTCAACGGCACTCGCCTCGGCGGGTTGCCGCCGCACCCAGATATCGATCCCCATGCGGCGCAGAGCATCGCGGCGCCGCTTGTCCGCCTGGTACTGCTCACTCATGGGTTCGTCCGCGCTCACCGTTCCCCTGCCCGATTCTCACCCCTACTTTACCAGCTCAACCGCCGCGTCGGCCGACGGCACGCTGGCGACGCCGCTGGATGAGTGTCAGCGCTGGACCGGACACCGCGTAGGTCAGGAAGGCCAGGAACAACACCAGCGGCGGGTGGATGGATGCAAAGGCAATGATCAGCACCAGGACCACCAGAACGATGAACGGCACCCGGTAGCGGAAGTCGAATTCCTTGAAACTGTAGTAGCGGAAGTTGCTCACCATGAGCAGCCCGGTGGCCACCGTTACCAGCAGCGCCATGATCTTGGCGCTGCTGCCGTCGAAGCCGGTACTGGCACCGAACCAGACCATGCTGGCCAGACCCGCCGCGGCGGCCGGGCTGGGCAGGCCCTGGAAGTAGCGCTTCTCGGCAACCCCGGCCTGGGTGTTGAAGCGCGCCAGGCGCAGGGCTGCGCAGGCCGCGTAGGTAAAGGCGCCAATCCAGCCGAGCTTGCCCCAGAAATCGCCCATCCCCGACAGATCACCCAGCGCCCACTGGTACATCACCAGCGCCGGCGCCAGGCCGAAACAGACCATGTCCGAGAGACTGTCGAACTGGACGCCGAAGTCGCTCTGGGTATTGGTCAGGCGGGCTACACGCCCGTCCAGGCCATCCATGACCATGGCCACGAAGATCCCCAAGGCAGCCAGGTTGAACTCGCCGTTGATGCCGGAGACGATGGCGAAAAAACCGAAGAACAGGCCCGCAGTGGTAAACAGATTGGGCAGGAGATAGATGCCGCGCCGCCGCCGGGTTTGTTGCTCTGTGGGCATGCCGGTTCATCCGTTTGGCTGGGAAATGGCCGGCCCTTGACCATACCATAGCTGCCAAGAGACGAGCCGAAGGAACACCGTCACCGCCGCAGTCGGGCGGTGACGGGGACTGCCGAACCGGAATCGGCCTTGCGCCGGCTCAGTTCCTGTTGCGATCCACCAGCTGCTTCTGACGGATCCAGGGCATCATCTCGCGGAGCTTCTCGCCCACTTCCTCGATGGGGTGCTCACTGGCCAGCCGACGGCGGGCCTTCAGTGTGGGCGCGTTGGCCTGGTTCTCGAGGATGAAGTCGCGGGCGAACTTGCCGGTCTGGATGTCCTCCAGAATCTCCTTCATGGCCTTGCGGGATTCCTCGTTGATCACCCGCGGGCCGCTGACGAAATCACCATATTCGGCAGTATTGGAGATGGAATAGCGCATGTTGGCAATGCCACCCTCGTAGAGCAGGTCGACGATCAGCTTGACTTCGTGCAGGCACTCGAAATACGCCATCTCCGGGCTGTAACCGGCCTCGGTGAGCGTCTCGAAACCGCCCTGGATCAGGGAGGTCAGCCCGCCGCAGAGCACCACCTGCTCGCCGAACAGATCCGTCTCCGTCTCTTCGCGGAAGGAGGTCTCGATGACCCCGGCACGACCGCCGCCGATGGCAGAGGCATAGGACAGCGCCACTTCCTTGGCCTGGCCGGAGCTGTTCTGCTGAATGGCGATCAGCGAGGGCACCCCGCCGCCGTCCACGTAGGTGGAACGCACCAGGTGGCCCGGCCCCTTGGGCGCAATCATGATCACGTCCAGGTCGGCCCGCGGCTCGATCTGGCCGTAGTGGATGTTGAAGCCGTGGGCGAAGGCGATGGCAGCGCCCTTCTTGAGATTCGGCTCGATCTTCTCGGCGTAGATCGCCCCCTGGTGCTCGTCCGGAGTGAGGATCATCACCAGGTCGGCCTGGCGGGTCGCCTCTTCGACGCTGGCCACCTCCAGGCCCGCCTGGCGCGCCTTCTCGGCGGACCCCGAGCCTTCACGCAGACCCACCACCACGGAACCACCGGATTCCTTCAGGTTGTTGGCGTGGGCATGGCCCTGGGATCCGTAGCCGATGATGGCCACCTTGCGGTTCTGGATGATCGACAGATCCGCATCCTTATCGTAATAGACTTTCATTCCGCCCCCGTTCGGTTGATTGACATGGTCGGGCGCGCCGCCGGCTGCGTCGCGCCCGGGAAATCAGACCCGCAGGTGTTTCTCGCCCCGCGAGATGCCGATCACGCCGGAGCGCACCACCTCCAGGATGGTGTTGTGCCCCAGGGTGTCGATGAAGGCATCGAGTTTCGAACTGGCACCGGTGAGCTCCACGGTGTAGACCCGCTCCGTGACGTCGAGAATGCGCCCCCGGAAAATGTCGCTGAGGCGTTTGATCTCCTCCCGCGACTCGCCGGTGGATGCCGCCACCTTCACCAGCATCATCTCCCGCTCGATGTGGCTGCCTTCGGTCATGTCCATGACCTTGACCACATCCAGAAGCTTGTTGAGCTGCTTGATGATCTGCTCGATGATACTGTCGTCACCGATGGTCACCAGTGTCATTCGTGACAGAGTCGGATCATCGGTGGGCGCAACCGTGAGACATTCGATATTGTAGCCACGGGACGAAAACAGCCCAGCGACCCGGGACAGGGCACCGAAGTCGTTCTCGACCAGGATGGAAATGATATGGCGCATACAATCCTTCTCGGAAGCTCGCTCATGTCTCACGCGGGCACCGTCCGTGGCCCGCGCATGGACCGGGACGCGCCACGCCGGGTGGCCATGACCTGACGACCCGACGGCGCTGGAAAACGCATGAGAAACAGCCACAACTGGCTAGTGAAAGGGCGCAAAGCTACTGTGGATTGCGAGGGACGTCAAGGCGCAGCTGGCGCGCTGTAACCGTAAGACGCGACACTAAGGAAGGCAGCATGATGCTACGAACTCTTCTGGCGATGACACTTGGGCTCACCCTGGCCGTACCGGCCATGGCGGACATTTACCGCTGGACGGATGACGACGGCCAGGTCCACTTCGGCGAGAACCCGCCACCAGGGGTGGATGCCGAGCAGGTGGACAGTCCCGCCGCGCCGGCGCCATCCGACCGCGAGCCGGCCCCTGAAGCCGGGCAGACCGACGACACGGAAGAAGCCGCGGCACCGGACGACGAGCCTGCACGGCAGGACGACGACGCCGCCGATCCGGCCCTGGCCGGGATGTGTGACGACGTGCGACAGAATGCCGAGGTCTACGCCGACGAATCGGTGCGGCGGGTGCAGCGCGAAGACGGCGAAGTGGAAGTCCTCACGCCGGAGGAACGCGAACAGCGCCTGGAGGAGGCCGAGGCCTTCCTGGACGAGCACTGCTGAAGGCGCGGCGGCAGCCCCTTCGAACGCAGCCGGGCCTGTCTCCGGCGCGGCGGCCTGCGGTATGCTGTGCCGCCCGCGCCGGCGGCCGGACCCCTGAACAGCAACAAGGAACCGATCAGGCAGATGCGACTTTCCCGATTCCCCCTGTCCACCACCAAGGAGACTCCCGC
>SKYZ01000173.1 GCA_007127625.1 Aquisalimonas sp.
ACGCCCCGAGAGGCGCTGCTCCGTGCGTTACCGGAGCCCGGCCCGGGGCAGCGTTTCCGGAACGCATCCCACCAACGCGCAAGCATCGCGCACCCCGGCTGGCACGGCGCACAAGGATCGGACATCCGGCCGGTCAGGTCAAGGCCGAACCCCCTCGTGGCGCCCCTTCCGGGGCCTGCCGACCTCCCGGGCAGGGCCGGCACATAGTTGGACAACAAGCGGTTAGGAGAGTGTCCCCACCCCGATCCGCCCCGGCTTCAGGCGGGGCTGTCGATATCGACGAACGTATGCTCCAGGCCGAACCGGCGGGCCAGGCACTCTCCGAGCGCCTGGACCCCGCCGCGCTCGGTGGCATGATGGCCAGCAGCAAGGTAGTGCAGGCCGCGCTCACGGGCGGTATGCACCGTGGGCTCGGAGATTTCCCCGGAGAAGTAGAGGTCCACGCCCAGGGTGGCGACATGATCGATGAACCCCTGGGCACCGCCGCTGCACCAGGCCAGGCGATGCACGGGGTGGTCTCCGCCGGCAACCACCACCGGGGCCCGCCCCAGCGCCGCGCCCAGACGGGCGGCGAACGCCTGGAGTGGCTCCGGCTCCGGCAGTTCGCCCAGCATGCCAAGGGGGCGATGGGTCCCGGTCTCGAAACTGCCCGTCACCGCGATGCCAAGCGCCCGCGCGAGGGCAGCGTTGTTACCCAGTTCCGGGTGCGCGTCCAATGGCAGATGGTAGGCGAACAGACTCATGTCGTGATCCAGGAGAACCCGCAACCGGTCGGCTTTCATGCCGTCGATGCGGGGGTCCTCGTTCTTCCAGAAGTAGCCGTGGTGCACCAGCAATGCGTCGGCGTCACGGCGGACCGCCTCATCCAGCAGCGCCCGGCAGGCCGTGACGCCGCTCACCAGGCGCCTGACCGGGCGCCGGCCCGCCACCTGCAGGCCGTTGGGGGCGTAATCCGTAAACGCCGGCGATTCCAGCAGTTCGTCCAGGTATCGGGCCAGTTCCGCGGGTTGCATGACTGTCGCCTCCGGCCAACGTGCGTAGAATGAGGGCTCCGGAAAACATTCTACACGTGCGGAGATCACGACCGAGATGCAGACTCGACGCGCCCTGCGCTTCCTGCTGACCTATGCCCTGATCGGGGTTGCCGCAGCGGTGGCCATCATCTGGTTCTTCCCGGGTGTCCTGGGCATTGCTGACCAGGAACCCCGCGTGGTCACCATCGAACAGGCCCCGCAGAGTGATTCCCGCGGCGATGCCACCCCACCGGAGCGCGAGCATGGCCCGGTGTCCTATGCCGACGCCGTGGACGCGGCAGCCCCGGCGGTGGTGAACATCTTCACGGCAACCCGGGTCACACGGGGTGGACACCCGCTGTACGACGATCCCTTCTTCCGCGAGTTCTTTGGCGGCTCCGAACGCCAGCGGGACCGCACCGAGACCAACCTGGGCAGCGGCGTGATCATCGCTGACGGCGGCTACGTACTCACCAGCAACCATGTCATCGAAGGGGCCGATGCCATCCAGGTTTCGCTCAACGACGGGCGGGCCGGAGAAGCACAGGTCGTGGGTACGGACCCGGAAACCGATCTGGCGGTCCTTGAGATCGAGATGGACGATCTCCCCACAATCACCATCGGCCGCTCCGATCAGGTGCGCGTGGGCGACGTGGTCCTTGCCATCGGCAATCCCTTCGGCGTCGGCCAGACGGTCACCCAAGGGATCGTGAGCGCCACCGGACGCAGCCGCCTGGGGTTGACCACTTTCGAGAATTTCATCCAGACCGACGCCGCCATCAACCCGGGCAACTCCGGAGGCGCACTGATCAACGCCCACGGCGACCTGATCGGCATCAACACCGCCATCTTCAGCCGCTCCGGCGGCTCCCACGGCATCGGCTTCGCCATCCCGGCCGTGCTGGCCCGCAGCGTCATGGAAAGCATCATCGAAGAAGGACGGGTCATCCGCGGCTGGGCCGGTGTCGAGATCCAGGACATCACGCCATCACTGGCGGAATCCTTCGACCTGGATACCGACGACGGGGTGCTGATCGCCGGCGTCATGCGGGGAGGCCCCGCCGATGAGGCCAATCTGGCTCCCGGGGACGTGGTGCGCGCCGTGGACGGCCAGCGGATCCGCAACAGCCAGGATCTGCTCATGCGCATCACCGAGCGTGAGCCCGGCACCCGCGCCATCCTCTCCGGCGTCCGCGACGGCGAGCCCTTCGAACGGGAACTCACCGTCCGGGAGCGTCCTGCTGCCGGCGAACTGCGACGCTGAGGCGCCGCCCCCTTACACGGATGCCAGTGCGGTATCCAGGGCGCCCAGGAATCGGGTGTTCTCGTCCGGGGTGCCCACGGTCACGCGCAGGCAGTCCCCCAGCATGGGGTGGCTGCCGTCCAGACACTTGATCAGCACCCCTTGCTCGCGCAGCGAGGCATGCACCGCCCCTGCCCGCCCCACGGGCGTCCGGAAGGTGATGAAGTTGGCATCACTGGGCCAGACCACCAGGCCGGAGCGATTCTCGAGCGCCTCGAACAAGCGCCCACGCTCCGCCTTCAGCGCCTCGGTCTGCCGGCGCAGCACGTCGGCATGATCCAGGGCGAACGCCGCACTGGCCTGGGTGAGCGCATTGATGTTGTAGGGCAACCGGCACTTCTCGAACTGTTCCAGCCACTCCGGATGGCCGGCGAGATAACCGAGACGCAGCCCCGCCAGCCCCATCTTGGAGACTGTGCGCATCACCAGCAGGTGGTCGTAGTCCGCCACCGCTGCCATCCAGCTGCGGCCGCAGAACGGCTCGTAGGCCTCGTCCACCACCACCAGGCCCGGGGCCGCCTCGATCACCGCCCGCATGGCGTTGTCGTCGAAGGCGTTGCCCGTGGGGTTGTTGGGATACGCCAGGTAGATCAGGGCCGGCTGATGCTGAGCGATGGCTGCCAGCATGGCGCCCTCGTCCAGAGAGAAATCTCCCTCCCGCAGCGCCACCTCGTGGAACCCCATGCCGGTGAAGCCGGCAATCAGCCGGTACATCACAAAGCCCGGGCCCGGCGCCAGCACGGTGCGATCCGCCCCACCCAGCGCCAACCCCAGCAGCTGGATCAGTTCGTCGGAGCCGTTGCCCAGCAGCAGCTCGGTGCCCTCCGGAACCCCCGCTTCCCGGCGCAGGCGCTCCTTGACGCCACCGGCGGTGGGATCGGGATACCGATTGGCGCTGATATCAGCGAGGCTTCTCAGCCAGGCATCGCGGAGTTCACCGGGCCAGGGATAGGGATTTTCCATGGCGTCCAGCTTCACCATGCCGCTGGCCGGCGGCACATGGTAGGCCTGCATGGCCTGCACCGCCGGACGCACCAGACGCCGGATCAGCGCCCCGCGTTGGTCAGCTCTGCTCATGATCGCGAATGCGGTAGCGGGCCGACTCGGCATGAGCGGTGAGGCCTTCGGCCTGTGCCATGGTGGCAGCGACACGGCCGTGCCGCGCTGCACCCGCCGGTGTCGCCTGGATCAGGCTGCTGCGCTTCTGGAAGTCATACACCCCCAGCGGCGAGGCGAATCGGGCCGTGCGCGATGTCGGCAGGACGTGATTGGGGCCGGCGCAGTAGTCACCCAGGACCTCGGGTGTGTGGCGA
>SKYZ01000386.1 GCA_007127625.1 Aquisalimonas sp.
CAGGAAAGTAGGGTGCCTCTTGATGCACCGGGGACCACGCTTCGACGGACCTCAGCGGAGACTGCCATGCCCGCCACTCCCGCCTTCGGCATCATCGTGATCGGCGACGAAATCCTCTCCGGCAAGCGCCGCGACGGCCACATGCCCAAGATCATCGAGCTCCTCGCTGCCCGCGGCCTGGAACTCACCTGGGCCGAGTTCCTTGGCGATACCCCCGAGCGCCTGACCGACACGCTGCGCACATCCATGGCCGGCACGGACATCGTCTTCAGCTTCGGCGGCATCGGTGCGACGCCGGACGACCGCACCCGCCAGTGCGCCGCCGCCGCAGCCGGCGTGGACCTGGAACCACACCCTGACGGCGTGGAAGAGCTCCGCGCCAACTTCGGCGACGACATCACGCCGCAGCGCCAGCGCATGGTGGAGTTCCCCCGGGGCAGCGTGATTATCCCGAACCCGGTGAACCGTATCCCGGGCTTCAGCGTCGGCCATCACCACTTCGTGCCGGGTTTCCCCAACATGGCCTGGCCGATGATCGAGTGGGTGCTGGACCACCACTACGCCGGACTCCACGCTGCCGGGCAGAACAAGGAACGCGCACTGACAGTGCAGGGGCTGCGGGAAAGCCATGCAATCCCCATCCTGGAAGAGTTCACCGACCGTTACCCCGACGTGCGCCTGTCATGCCTGCCTCGCTGGTGCCCCCCCGAGTACGAGCTTGAGCTGGGCGTTCGCGGTCCCGCCGCGGAGGTGGATACAGTCATCGCCGCTCTCAGCAGCCGGCTGGATGCGCAGGGCATTTCCTGGGGAGAGAAGGACCTGAGCCGTACCGAACCCGGCGAGTGACGGTCACCGGCTTTCGTTGTGACCGCCGCCCAACTTCGGCTATACTCCCGCCGCCAACCAGATAGCCGGTGTAGCTCAGTCGGTAGAGCAACTGATTCGTAATCAGTAGGTCGGCGGTTCGATTCCGTCCACCGGCACCAAACAGCAGCGCGGGACCGTGATCATCCGCGCGCTACCGTGCCAGGGGCGGGCCCGTTTGCCCTTCCGCGGGCTCAGAAGGGTCGGTGTGGTGGCGCCGGCCCTTCTTCCTTTCCATGGTTCCCCTGATTCTCGTATTCGTGAAACCCGGAATTTTTCCCCAGAGCTCTTCCGCACCACCTATTGGTTCCATAAAAGTTTCTTCATTTCAATAGCTTAGAGGGTATGTTGGCTGTCGCCAAACCTTTCATCTGGCGTTCCAACCTAGCTGATAAAGGTTGCTTTTGACGACGGGGAGGCCTTTGCAGTCTCCCCCTTTTTGATGGTGTTTCCTTCACCAGTATTGAGATTCAAGCCCGCTTTGCGTTCAGGAACGACCGCCAGTCCCCGAACTCCGTGATATCACGGGCCCGCTCCAGGTCCGCCGTCTCGCAGATGAAACCGGTGACGAATTGACCATCCGCTAAGCGGACCTTTCCGAGTCCGAGTGGCGACGGAATGTTCGCGAGAAACGAGCCGACGTGCTGTGTCGGAACGTCCCAGACTTCAACGCCGATGTGCTCGCCCCGGTCTTTCACGCGCGCCAGGCCTGGACGCTCGGGTGGTCCGCCCGGCAGGGCATAGAGCCTGTACTCGGGGGCCGTGTAGGTCCGGTTCACCAGGCGAGCCCCCCGCTCCTGAAGCTGGTGGTTCAGGGGGAGGCCTTCCATGTGTGCACCACAAACGGCAATCGGGACCGCATGAGCGTTCGTGGTTGCGACAGGGGGCTGCTCAGGGAGCGGTTGTCCCGTTGTCGTCAGGGGCAATCCTCCCTGACGGTGGAAGCGGTCGGCTATCGCGAGCAGATTTTCATCGTGGAACGCAGGGCCGAAAAGTGTGCAACCGAACGGTAAGCCGTGGTCGTTGAACCCGGCGGGCACGGCGACCGCGGTCAAATCCAGGAGATTCATGAAATTCGTGTAGTGGCCGAGCTGGTTGTTCAGCGCGATCGGGTCTTTATTCACCGCGTCGATGGTGTGAATGGTGCCGGCGGTTGGGGTCACCACGAGGTCGACGTTGCCCCATGTCGTTTCGGTTTTTCGGCGCAGTTCCTGCAGCCGGTATTCGGCGGCGAATGCGTCGGTGGCCAGAGGCCGGCGGCCACGCTCGATGATCTCCCGGGTGACGGGGAACAATGCGTCGGGCTGTTCCTCGATGAATTCCCGGATCGCGGTGAAGCGCTCGGCGATCCACGGGCCCTGGTACAAGAGGCCCGCTGCCTCAAGGAACGGCGAGAAATCAATGCGGACGCGGGTGCCACCCATGGCCTCCAGCCGCGCGACGGCGTCCCGGAAGAGTTCGGCCGCGTTGTCGTCGCCGAAGAATTCGAGTTGTTCATCCGCGGGTACGCCGAAGCGGAATTCCTCCGGCGGGATGCAGCCGGGGCCGAGGCGTGGTGGCTGATCGGGGCGAGCGTAAGGGTCGGCGTCGTCGAATGTGTTGACCACATTGAGGACCGTGTGCGCGTCCGGCGCGGTTGCAGCGAAGATGCAGACACAGTCCAGCGTCTTGCACGCCGGTACAACACCCCGGTTGCTCAGCAATCCGCGCGTTGGTTTGACGCCGACAATATTGTTGAAAGCCGCCGGGATGCGCCCTGAGCCCGCAGTGTCGGTGCCGAGGCTGAAGCTGACCAGATTAAGCGCCGTGGCAACGGCTGACCCTGAGCTGGATCCCCCTGCGATGAATCGGTCGTCGAATGCGTTGGGACAGGCGCCGAACGGTGAGCGTGTCCCCACCAGCCCTGTTGCGAACTGATCGAGGTTGGTTTTTCCCACCGGCACGGCGCCGGCCTGGATCAACTGCTGGACGACGAAGGCCGATTCGCCAGGCGTGTACGCGTACTCGGGGCACCCGGCGGTGGTCGGAATCCCGGCGAGATCAATGTTGTCCTTCAGCGCGAATGGAATTCCGTATAGGGGTAGACCCGTCGGCGAGGCATCGTCCAGCGGGCCCAGGTATTCCTCGAGCTCCTCGTCGTCCAGGATATGAATCCAGATATTCCGAGAGGCTTCGCCGCGAATGCGGCGCATCAGGTCGCGGTAGAATTCTCGTGGACTCTGGCGCCCCTCTGCGAAGTCGGAATGCAGTTCAGCGATCGTCATGTTGTCCATTGGGTGTCATTACAGCCGTTGAGACGTTCTGGGAATCGGGAACGGGGCCCACCCGGCGGAGGGTTCCGCTCCCGATCGATGGATCAGGCGCTTTTCACGAGTTCCGAGTACGTGTTTACGAACCGGTTCGCGAGCATGTCGACGCCCGGGATCATCATCTTCTGTCGTGCCAGGGCGAGGTTCATGAAGCCGGGCATGACAGCGCCGTGGCGTGTTTGCCGTGGTGCGACGCGTTCGACGTTCCAGTCCGGCAGTCCAGTCGGCTGGATCACAAAGGATCCACCGGGATAGGGCGTGTCAGTGCGGTTGGCCGCTACCAGGAAAACCCGGTTGTCCTCCGCCTTCGGTGCGGTCAGCAGTGCTCTGTCCCTGGCGTCCCGCCAGCCGGCCGCCCAGACGATGGCGTCGGCGCCTTTCAGCGCGAGAGCGCGCGCCGACTCGGGAAACCGCCCGTCGTATCCGAGCAGTACACCGAAGCGCCCCCAGTC
>SKYZ01000148.1 GCA_007127625.1 Aquisalimonas sp.
GCAACGTTTCCGAGTTTGGCTGTTTCGCCAGAGGATTTCGGACGCAAATAGCCCGAACCACGCGCACCAACCGACCGCTGAAAGCGGCGGCTGAGCTTCGCGTGTGTGGCGGGTCTCAGCGGCATGCGTGTCAATGCGCTGGCCGGTTACGTGCGTAAGCACTGGCCGGAGATCCGGCAGCCCGATCCTCTCCCGGGGGCCTGACCGTGCACCCCGGGGGAGTCTGCCTCCCCGCTCAGCGTCTAGCAGGCTGCTGAATTCGGAATTTTTGCAGCCTGCTAGACGCAGCAACTGGCTTCGTTCTTCCCCGCCGGCAGGTTGATGGCCGGATTACGGTCGAAGAAGCCGGAGGGCATCAGTTTGAAACCGCAGCTGACACAAGGCTGCACGGGGTAGTCCTCCGGGCGCACCGGGTGGTGCAGGCCGAACACGTGCCATAGCACCACGTCGGTGTCCTCGACGGTGCGGTCGGCGGCGGTCCAGGCGGGCAGGCCTTGGCCCGGCGGCGAGTGATTGACGAACTCTCCCACCGGGTAGCGCTCGTCCTTGTGGAAGGGCGTGACCCACAGGTGATTCTGGATGAAGCCCCCGCGCTGTCCGGAGGGCGAATCCGGGTAGGTGAAGGGAGTGACCGTGTCGGTTGGCTGCAGCTTGAATGCAGTGGGCTGACCCACGGCGTTGCGCCGTTTGCGATTGACCACTTTCCAGTAGCGCATGGTCTCGGCGTTGGCGCGCCGCTGTGCCCGCTGCTCCGAAACCAGGGGCGTCGCCTCCTCGTAGAAGGCGTTGCCACAGAGGTTGTCGGGGCCGGGGGGCACGGCGCTGGTGTTGTACTCCACCACCGTGTTCTCCGGCCCGTCCACCTCCGTGTCCAGCCGCGCGCAGAACAGGTGCTGGTGGATCTGGCCGGCGACCCCCGGAGCCACCTCGTTGGCGTATTTCGAGGGCTTGCCGGGTTCGCAGGCCACGGTGTTGATGATGCCCGTGGCCTTCATCTCGAACTCCACCATGCCGGTCTGGTAGAGGTACCAGTAGGAGGCGTACTCGTAGTTGCCCACGGTGGAGATTGATGAGATCACCAGCCGGCGCAGGCGCCGCACCTCGGTGTGGTCGGTGCGGAAGTCCCAGTGCTTCCAGGCAATGCCCGTGTCTTCCTCGTGGATGCAGATGGCGTTCTCGATCTGCATGGGCTCGCCGTCGATGCCGTTGACGTACGCGTCCAGGTAGCGAATGGCACCCAGGCAGTCGCAGCCGAGCGTCAGGGAGTTGGCCAGCTTGCCCAGGCCGTATTCGCCGATGTCGAAGACGTTCTTGCGCCGGTGGCCCGGTTCCGGGCTGCCGTAGGGCACCACCATCTCCGCCAGGGAGGCGCGGTAGAGCACCGAACGGCGCTCGCCGCCGTCCTCGGTGTAGCCCAGGGTGTGCAGGGTGAGGCCCTCGCGGGCATTGAAGCCGATGCGTACGTCCCAGCCCTGCCAGCGCAGCAGGTTCCCCTCGATGGTAAAGCTGGGGCCGTCGCTCTGTACCACGTCCAGGGGTTTGATGCCGGCGCGGGTGGTGCCCACCAGGTCGGCCTCGTAGTTGGATTCGCCCCGGGGGACCGGCACGGGCTCGCGGTCCGCGTAGTGGTCGTCCACCCGGATCACCTCCATGGTGTCGATGTCCACCACGGCATTCACGCCCTCGATGGGGTGAGCGTAGAAGTTGTCCCGCGGGTGATTGCGCACCCAGGCAAAGGTATGGGAGAGCCGGCGCCCCTCCTCGCCGGGGATGTCGAAATTGCCCGCCGACCAGGGATCCACGCACACCAGCGACATGTCCTCGATGCCCCGGCGCCGGCAGGCCTCCACGAACGCGGGGTCGGCCTTGACCGCATCCTCCACGTTCATGAACTCCTCCAGCATGATCATCGGGCGGGCCTCGGGGAGATGCTCCTGCGACAGAATGCGGTGCTCGGTGAGGGAGAGAATCCCCAGGGTCACGCCGATGCTGCCGGGGCGGGACACCACGAACCGCACCTGGCGGTCCACCGGCTGGCCCGGTTGCCAGCCGTGCACGGTGGCCTTGTCCGGCTCTTCCAGCACCAGGCGTTCGAAGCGCAGTTCGTCGGGCCCCAGCGTCTCCCGCAATAACGCGGCGGCGGCGCGCATTTCTTCCGGGCCCAACGGGTCCAGGGGGTGAAAGGTATTGGTGGCGGTGACTTCCGCCGTGGGATCGTTGGCAATGGCCATGGTTCAGTACTCCGGCATGCGGCACCCGGCCGCGTGGTTGGCGTCGGTTCAGCGTTTCCTGCATGCAAGTATCGTTGAAAATTGACGCCTTTCCGCAGTTCTGCGAGATCTTTGCCCTAGCCGCGAATTACTCCGCCCGATTGCTGATACCGCCTGGCCTCGTTGAGCAGGCGCTGCTCGAGGGTTTCGAGATCCTCCTGCCGTCCTTCGGTGCTGTTGCGCCGCTCTAGCTCGTCATCGATGCGCCGAAGCAGCTGGCGCAGCGAATGATCCGGCCATGCGTTACGATCATTGAAAGCCGGGCTGGAATGGCTGGGCATGCAATCCTCCAATGGTCAGTGGTTCAGGCGCCCGTTACGGTGTCCACGGATGCGTGCCTGAATGTGGGCACCCTGTCCGGTACTTTCAAGGTGTGGGGCGCTGTCCCGCAATCCCTGCCTGTGGGACGCGCAAACCCTGTTTGGGACCGCCCGTTCCCCATAAGGGTTCCGGATGGCACGATCGGGCAGTCAGTATCAGTGTTATTTGCCTGGTTGACGAGAGGGGGAATTTCCCATGGCGATACAGGACATCACCGATTACCCGTCCGGGGTCACTGCGATCGATGCGCATTTTGCCGGACGGCCGGGGCAGGTGGCCAGTCATCTGCTCGTCGACAGTGGCGAGGCGGCGCTGGTGGATGTCGGCAGCAACTTCTCCGTGCCCCACCTTCTGCAGGGGTTGGAGGCCAAGGGTGTGATGCGGGAGGCGGTGCGCTACCTGTGTGTTACCCACGTGCATCTCGACCACGCCGGGGGGGCCGGCGAGCTCATGCGTCACCTGCCGAGCGCCAACCTGGTGGTCCACCCGCGCAGCGCCCGCCACATGATCGACCCCACGGCCTTGTTCGAGGGGGCGAGGAGCGTGTTCGGGGATGAGGTCATGGCCACCCACTACGGTGAGCCCGTGCCGGTGCCGGAGGAGCGCGTGCACATCGTCAACGACGGTGACCGGCTGCCGCTGGGCCGGCGGAGTCTCCGGTTCCTGGATACCCCGGGCCACGCCAACCACCATTATTCCATGGTGGATGAAACCAACGCCCTGGTGTTCGCCGGTGATACCTTCGGCGTTGCCTACCGCTCGCTGATCAATGCGCGGGGGGCGTTTGTCTTTCCCTCCACGGCCCCGGTGCACTTCGATCCGGAAGAGGCACACCGGTCCGTGGACCGGCTCCGGCATCTCAAGCCTGAGGCCATCTACGTGGCTCACTACGGTGAAGTCACCGAGATCGACCGTCTCGCGGATGATCTTCACCGCGGCCTGGACGCCCACGTGGCCATTGCCGAGCGCCACGCCGATGCCGGTGACGGACAGGTCCGCGCCATTGCCGCGGACCTGCAGGAGTGGCTGCAGGAGGCTCTGCGGGCGCACGGCGTGGAACTCTCGGACGCGCAGTTCCGGGAGACCCTGGGGCTGGACCTGGAGCTCAACGCCCAGGGGCTGGCCGTGTGGCTGATGCGGCGCGGGGCGGGGCGGTGATCGCCGGCAAGCCGCCGGTCGCGGATCACGTTTAGCTTGTGCCACTCGATCAGGTCAACGGAGGTGGGGCCATGTACTGCGAAACCCACGGGCGCGAGTCCGCCGACCATCTGCCGCATGCCCGCTGGGCGCTGGAGCACGCCCTGGCACGGGCCGGCAGTGCCCTGGATGCATTGAAGAGCTGCGCCAGGAAGTGATCCGGACCGACGATTTTGCCCCCGAGTACCTGCGCAACCCGTCCGGCGGTCAGCAGCGACGGCCGGATTCGGCGTTGCGCGCGGTTTGACGAGCTCCAGGGCCTGTTCGGACGGTCAACTGTCAGGACGTGCCTCGGCCTGCTTGCCCTTCTGTGATGCCGTGGCGTTCCGGGCGGGTGTTGCCGACCGTTCGGCATCGCCCGCCTGCTCACCGGTGTCGGTACCTGCGGGCGTGCTGATCTCCGTGGAGCCGGCGTTGGCCATGGAGATCGTGCAGGCGTTCATCCGCTCGGTGATATGGAGCAAGCGCTGGTTGCTCTTGCGGGTTGCCTGCATGACATGCTCGAACACCTTGGGTTGTGCGTTCACGAGGCCGGTGAAGCTGTTGTCCCGGCTCGCCTCATTGAGAGCGTGGGAGATCTGGCTCATGGCATCGATCATGTCGTGAATCTGCTTGAGCGATTCCTGATTGACGGTCTCCTGAAGTTCCTGAGCGGCATGCTGGAACCGCTGCAGTCGTTCTCCCGACTCCTCCATGGCGGAGCGCCAGCTGTTGTTCCAGAGTTCTGCCGGGGAGTTGGAGCTGGCGAATGACTCGCTGCGGTCGAGGTCGTTCATTGCTTGATCTCCTTCTGTGTGTTCCTGGTCTGAGCGTGATCGGGTCGATTGACCGGGGCCGCGCCGAATGACGACGGTTCGAACACCGTAGGGGGTACTCGCTCTGTGCCGATACAGGGTGATGTGCTAGGCCTTTGCAGGTTTACCCGTACAGGGGTGGGGGAATACCTCAGGCCGGATTGCGGCCGGACCGACTGTTCGGCTGCTGGCAGGACGCTTACTCTCCGCAGACTCGAATGAAGCGAACGAGCCAATCCACAGCGGAGTGCAAGCCAATGACCAGAACAGACATGGTGCCCCCGCGGGTGCTGGTGGATCGGGACCTGCGTCTGGTGGCCGTCAACCGCGCTGTTGCCCGTTTGACCGGTGTGCCGAAGGACGCCCTGGTGGGTTCGCGTCTCGACGAGTGGATCAACCTGGCGCCAGCACTGCGCGAGCGCCTGCGGGAGGGGCTTCGGCGGCCGGTGGCCATCTGGTCTGAAACGATCCCCCTCGCCATGACACGGGAAGGCACCGGCAAGGCCGTGGTCCGGCTGAAGCCGTTACGCGTCGGCGGTGGGCATCTGCTGATTTCCCTGATCGCCGTGCATCTGTTTGGCAAGGTGCATCGTCGGGCCCCTGAGCGGCATCTAAGCGTCATGCCGCGGCGCGCTCGGGACATTGAACCGAAGGAGGGTGCTCGTGATCGAGAGGCGACTGCCGACCTGCGATGATGCGACCGGGATGAATGCCCTTGAATCGCTGGGCCACGGCGTGGTCGTCACGGATACGGAACAACGGGTGCTCTACATGAACCCCGCGGCCACGACACTGACAGGCCGTCGACGGGAGGATGCGGTGGGGTTGCCGCTGTCCGCTGTTATGTCCTGCGTCGATCCTGCTGATCGCCAGCCGGCGCCGATCCCGCCTGGCGGAAGTGATCAAGGGGCAGGCACCTTCGGAAGTCGGCTGCTGCTGCGCGCCGACGGCAGTGAAGTGGCAATCAGTGAGACCACCACCGTGATGCATGACTCCGGCGGCGAGCCTTCCGGCTATGTGGTCTGCCTTCAGGATGCGCGCCAATTGCGGGATCTCGCCTACCAGGCCACGCATGACCCCCTGACGGGTCTGGTGAACCGCCGTGAGTTCGAGCGCCGCCTGGCGGCAGTGGTGGCGGAAGGCCAGGGCAGGGAGGTCGGTCACGCGCTGTGCTTCGTTGATCTGGACGGTTTCAAGAGCATCAATGACCATGCCGGGCATGCGGCCGGCGATGCGGTGCTGGGGCGGCTGGCGCAAAGCATGCGTCTGGTGCTGCGTGACGGTGACACCATCGGGCGTCTGGGTGGTGACGAGTTCGGCATCATCCTCAGGAACTGCCCGGTGGACATGGCCGTGCAACTCGCCGACGGGCTTCGTGGCCTCGTCGAGCGGGTCAGGCTCCGCTGGGCGGGACAGACCCTGATGGTCCGGACAAGCATCGGGCTTGTTGCCATCGACGGTCGCACCATTGATGGTGGCGATGCCTTCCGCAAGGCGGATCTCGCCTGCTATCTTGCCAAGACCAGTGGGCGCAATGCCGTCCACGTCTACGCCGGGGAAACGTGGGACCATGTTCGGGCCAATCGACGGCGACGGGATCCGCCGGACGCCGCAGAGTAATGGTCGCGGGGAGGCGGCGATGTCGTCGACCACGCAGGGGCTCGACTCCATTGTCGAGCATTCGCCGGACCTGATTGCCCGCTTCGATCGGGCCCTGCGGCACGTGTACGTGAACGCCAGAATCGAGCGCACCCTGGGGCTGCCCCGGAGCCGGATCCTCGGGCTTACCAATCGGGAGCTGGGCTTCTCTGAAGCCATGACACGCAAGTGGGATGGCGCCCTGCGTACCGCCTTCGAAACCGGGCAGCCGCAAAGGCTGGAGTTCTCCATGCCGCGGGACGCCGACGGCGTGAGTGAGCGCCTGTACGAGTCCCGCATCGTGCCCGAGCAGGACGCCTCCGGGGAGGTCACGTCTGTCCTCGGTTTCACCCGGGATGTCACCCCGTACCGGGAGGTCATTGCCGCCTGGCAGCACGATGACGGCTCCCATCGATTAACTCTGGATGCGGCCGATGCCGGTATCTTCGTGGTCCAGGACCTGCGCTTCCGCTACGTCAATCCCGCCCTGGCGGCGCTGTTCGGTTACACCCCCGCGGAGATGGAGGACCGCATGGGCCCGCTGGACTTCGTGCTTCCGGAATACCGCGAGGAGGTGCAGGCACGCATGCTTGCCCGGGTCGAGGGGGTGGTCGGTTTCCCCTATGAGGTCCGTTGTCATGCCCGGGACGGCAGCTTCCGCGACGTGATCGCCTGGGGGGTGGGGATGCGGTACCGGGGCCGTTCGGCCACCGTCGGAACCGTGATCGATGTCACCGATCAGCGGCGGGCGGAGAAGGCCATCCGCAAGCAGGAGGAGCAGCTGCGGCTGATCACCGCGCAGTTGCCCTGCATCCTCTGGACGACGGACCGGGCATTGCGGTTGAAGCACATCAGCGGCGCCGCTCAGGACGACCTGCGGCCGTTGCTGAATGCCCGGGTGGGCGTGCGCCTGGATGAGGCGCTTGACGGTAGCCCGGGTGACGCAGCCGAGGGGCAACGGTTTCTCGCCGCCCACCAGAGGGCCATGGAGGGGGGCGTGGAGTCCCTGGACTGCGAGCTGGCCGGGCGGATCTACGACATTCGCATCGAACCGCGTCGTCACCGGGATGGCCGTGTTGCAGGTCTGATCGGATTGGCCGTGGATATCACCACGCGCAAGGAGACCGAAGAAAAGGTGCGCGCCCTGCAAGGGGAGCTTGCACGGGTCACGCGGCTGGGCATGCTGGAGGGGCTGGCGTCGGGGCTCGCCCATGAGCTGAATCAGCCGCTTTCGGCCATCGTCAGTTATGCCGACGTCTGCCGCACTCGTGTGGCCGAGGGGCCAGCGGGGGAGGTGCTGGAGAAGCTGGTGGCCGAGGCCCATCGTGCCGCACAGATCGTCCAGCGCATGCGTCGCCTGGCGCGCAAGGCGCCAGTAGAGCGCGCGGAAGTCAATGTCAACGCGTTGGTGCGCGATTCCGTGGCGTTCGTCGAGCGGCAGGCGCGGGATCAGGGCATCGAGATGGTTCTCGCGCTCGACGAGGACCTCCCCCCGGTCCTCGGGGATGCGATCCAGATTCAGCAAGTTGTCCTCAATCTGGTGCGAAACGCCATGGAGGCGCTGCAGGGTCCGGAGCAACGGGAGCGGCGGGTGACTCTGGGGTCATGCACGGTACACGACGGCACCGAGGTTTTCGCCCAGGTGCAGGTGCAGGACAACGGGCCGGGCATCTCGGAAGCGACGCGGGAACGCTTGCTGGAGCCCATGTTCACGACCCGAGACGAGGGACTGGGATTCGGGCTGCCCATCAGTGACATGATTGTCCAGGCCCACGGGGGCCGGCTGGAGCTGCCTCAGCCTGGTCCCGCCCCGATGTTTCGTTTCACCCTGCCGTTGTCGGCGCGGGCCAGCGGTCACAGATAGTTGTCAACAATGCGAACCAGTTCGTACATGGTCTGTGCCCGCAGCTTCTCCATGACTTTGCGGCGATGTGCCTCCACCGTGGAGATGCTGATACCCAGTTCATCAGCGATGACCCGGTTGTAATGACCGTCTGCAATGTGTCGCAGCACTTGCCGCTCCCGGTCCGTCAGGAGGGCGACACGGGCGCGTTCCGTGTCCATCTGCTGGCGCTGGTGGCGGCGCCGGGCGTCGAGTTCCAGGCTCCGGCGCACGAGCTCCACCAGTGCGTGGGTGTCGAACGGTTTCTCCAGGAAATCCAGTGCCCCCGCCTTGATGGCGCGCACGGCCATGGGCACGTCCCCATGGCCGGACATCACGATGACGGGCAGCGTGCTGTTGACCTGTGTCAGTCGGGTCTGGAGGTCGAGGCCACTGAGGCCGGGCATGCGCACGTCCACCAGCAGACAGCCACGAAGTCCCGAATGGTAGGCATCAAGGAATGTCCGGGCGTCCGGAAAGCTGCGGGTCCTGATCCCACGGGACTGGAGCAACAGCTCAAGGGACTCCCGCACCGCCGGGTCATCGTCGACGATGAACACGGTCGGTTCAGTCGTCATCGACTCAGCGTTTCGCCTCGCGGGCGTGCTGTTCCGTAACAGGTTCCGAATGTCCAGTGGACGTCTCGCAGTCGGGCATGGATGCCCGGTGCGAGCGCGCCGCGGCCGCCTGTAGCAGTGCGAATGCCTGGAGTGCGGACTGCTGGCGCCGGACGCCGGACCAGTCCAGAGTGCGGGCCATGCAAAGCCATTGCTGAAACGCCGTGTTGTGCGGCATGGGGTTTCTCCTCGCGTTGACCGTACCGCTCGCATGGCGGTTTCACGATCAACTCTATGCGGTTGATGGGTACGGGTAAATGAGGAGACCCTTGTTTCGCATAGGGGTTTGCCCCAATGTCCTGTTTAAAGGACGGCACGTTGCTATAGTGTCCGTAGGCAGTCCGTGAACACGAGGCTGCCAGGGTGCGGCTGGCGGGCCGCAAGGCGGCCGGGAGGTGTGCCATGCGCCGCGAGACGACCAGCAAGGTGTTTGCCGTGGGTCTGAATACGGCAACCGGTGACCGGGTGCAGAGCCTGTTCGCGTCGGTGCATGTAGAAGTCCTCGCGTTCCCCTCCTTCCCGGCAGTGCTCGACCATATCGGCCCCGAGAGTCGGGGTTGCCTGTTGGTGAACCCCGAGGATCCATGGGGCGATGTCGCCGATCTGGTCCGGGGGCTGTGCCACCGTGGCATCCGTGTGCCCGTCATCTGCGTGTCCGAGTCCGGGGATGTTCCCGGTGCGGTGCGGGCGCTCAAGGGCGGTGCCCTGGATTTTCTGGAGACGCCGTTCAACGGGCAGGTACTGATTGACGCCGTCAATGAAGCATTCGAAATGGATCGGGCTACTCGCCATGCCCGGCAGCATCGGGCCTTGCTGCGCCGGCGTTTCGACGGGCTCACGCCCCGGGAATGGGACGTGGTCGATCCCATGGTGCGGGGCTGGTCCAACCGGGAAATCGCCGGCCAGCTGCAACTGAGCCCGAAGACCGTGGAGGTGTATCGGGCGCGTATCCTGTCCAAGACCGAATCCCGGTGCCTGACCGAGCTCATCCGTACGGCCATTCGCTGTGACCTGCTGGCGGAGACCTCCGCCACGGCGTCGTCGGGCAAGGCGGGCTCGGGGCACGCCGAGGGCAGGACGGGCTGCGGTTGATGCCTGGCTCAGTGGGAATGCTGTGCCAGTAAAGTCGGCAGCAGTACCAGCGCGGCCGCTGCCGCCGTTACCACCCAGTCCAGACCCCAGTTCAATGCCAGCGCGGAATGGCCGGCCGCCGCTCCACCGGCCAGCGGGATCAGGGCCAGCAGGGCTATGGGCCAGCCGGGTGTGCGGGTCAGCAGCCAGCCGCAGGTGAACACCAGGGTGGGTTCCGGTGCCAGGCCCACCAGGCGGATCTCCGGCCAGCCGTCGCGCAGCACGGCCTCGGTCCCGGGCATCACCAGCACCGCCACCAGCATGAGCGTGACGCCGCAGCCCACCGCCGCCGGCGATGCCCGTGGCAGGCCGGGCCGCGGGGCCACGGCCACCAGCGCCAGCAGCGCTGCCTGGGCGGTGTAGGCCCACTGGAACCAGTGGGCGCCGAAGAACAGGGGCTCCAGCCGGTCGCCGTAGAACACGGTGCCGGTGATCAGCCAGCCCAGCGCGAGGGTCAATGCAGCCAGGCGCGGTATCCAGCCGGAGCGTTCATCGGCCACCGAAAGCACCACCAGGGTTGCCGCCAGCACGGCGAGCATGGCCGCCCACCAGAGCTCGGCGTTCATGCGGGCGATGACGCTGAAATAGACGTCCAGCGAATACGGCAGCATTACACCTCTTCCAGGTACGTGATCATGGCACGGCGCGTGTCCTCGTCAGGCAGTGGCCCGCGCATGGCGCCCATGTTCTCGCGCATGTGCTCCGGCCTTGATGTCGCCGGGATGGCGCAGGTGATGGCCGGGTGGGAGATGATGAACTTGAGGAAGAACTGCGCCCAGTTGTCGATCCCGTACTCCGGCGCCCAGTCCGGCAGGGGCTTGCCCTCAACCCGGTCGAACATGCGGCCGCGCCGGAACGGCCGGTTGGCGATCACGGCAATGCCACGTTCCTGCGCCAGCGGCAGCAGGCGTTGCTCCACCTCGCGGTCGAGGACGTTGTAGGTCAGCTGGACGAAATCCAGCGGCTCGTCACGCATGATGCGCTCGAGGCTGTCGTGGCGGCGACCGTGGGAGGTGGTGATGCCGGTGTAGCGGATCTCGCCGGCGTCCCTGCGCGCACGGATGGTCTCCAGGTGTGCCTCCCAGTTCACCAGGTTGTGGATCTGCATGAGGTCGAATTCCTCGATACCCCACAGGTTCAGCGAGTCCTCGATCTGCTCCCGGCCCTCGGAGGTGCTCCGGGTCCAGACCTTGGTGGCGGAGAACATACCCTCGGTGTCGTCCAGCCGCTCCAGGCAATCGCCGAGAACGGCTTCGGCGGTGCCGTACATGGGTGAGGAATCGATCATGCTGCCGCCCATGTCGAAGAAGGTCTCCAGAACCTCCGTGAGCTGGTCGCGCATGGCCTGATCCGGGCCGACGTTGAAGGTGACATAGGTGCCCATGCCGATGGCGGGGATGGTTTCATCGGTGTCCGGGATCTCGCGTCGGTGGATTTCGTCTGCCGCAACTCCGGTGGGGGCTCCGGACAGCAAAGCGATGGTTGCCCCGGGGAGTGCCCGGCTGGCTGCCGCGCCGCCGAGAGCGTGACCGAGCTGGCGCAGGAAGCGGCGCCGTTGTCGTCGATGGGTGGTCATGGGCTGCACTGCAAAGCGGCTGCAATCAGCCTCAAGTCTCCGGCCGGCCGGGGCGCGGCGTCAATGCGGGGGGACCAGCATGCGCAGGGCCCCCGGCAGGACGGTGGCGTGCAGTTCCCGGGCGGCATAAGGTTCGCCGTCGAGTTCCGCCACCCACGGGGTGCCATCGGTGGTGACGATACGCACGGCCGCACCGCGGGCGCTGGAGATGCAGGGCGAGTGCAGATGCCGTCCCAGGTACAGGGCCGGGACCCAGGGCAGCAGACGCCACGGTGACGTTCCGGTGACCGCCACGCAGTCCAGCAGGCCGTCATCCATGCGTGCATGAGGGGCGATACGCATGCCCCGGGCGAAACGGGGGCCATTGGCCACCGCCACCAGCCATGCCGGGCCCTTGAACCATGGTCTGTCGTCCACCGTCACGCAGCACTGCCGGGGGCTGTTACCCAGCAAGTGCCGCAGGGCAGCCACCAGGTAGCCCAGGCGGCCGTGGCGCCGGTGGCGGTTCACGTCCCGGGCGACCTCGCCGGACAGGCCCATGGAGCCGATGTTGGCGGCGTAGCAAATCTGGCCGTCCAGCGCGACGCGCAGCGCATCCAGCAGGCGGACCCTGCCGTTGTCCATCAGCGCCATGGCTCGGTGCGGATCCCTGGGCAGGCCCAGGGTTCGCGCCAGATCGGAGCCGGTGCCGACGGGGACCAGGCCGATGTCCACCTGCCCACCCAGCCCCCGTCCCAGGACCTCGTTCACCAACAGGTGAAAGGTGCCGTCGCCGCCGACGGCGATGATTCGGCGCGCGCCTTGATCCAGCCGCGCGCGGAGCTGGCTGGCGCTGTCCGCCGCTGACGCCGCGTGGATGGTATCCCGTGTCGGACGCATGCTCCGGCAGCGGTCCCAGAACCGCCCGGCGCGCCCGGCACCGGCGCGCGGATTAACGAAATACAGGGTCGATGGATCGGCCGTTCGGGTTGTCATGGTGTTATTCGTTTGCTGTCCCCGATGCGGTTATATCATTGCAGGGGGCCGAGCGGGTCAGGCGACCTGGCCTTGCCGGCGGCAAAGCCGCGGGAGTTGCAACCTCCGCGGCCGACTGTGGTCCCACATTGGTGTGGACTGACCGTCCCGGAGGATCTTGATGCGTCCCGCTCACCTGCTGACCCTCTGCCTGCTGGTTTCCGTGGCCGCGACCACGGTCAGCGCGGAGGAGGCGACCGGCTCCGATCCGGCACTGACGGATGTGGCTGATGCATTCGCGGCCCTGGAACGCTCCCGCGCCATGCTCGTTCTGGTGGACGGAGAGCCGGTGATTCAGCGGGTCGTGGACGGGCCGGATCTGTCGACGCCGGTGAATATCAAGTCTCTCTCCAAGGTGGTGATCGGCGCCCTGGTGGGCGCCGCCATCGACCGGGATGTGTTCGCGGGAACCGGACAGGCGGTGACCGAGCTGCTGGGAGATCGGGTGCCGGAGAATGCCGATGCCCGGGTCAACGACATCACAGTGGGCCATCTGCTGTCCATGCAGTCCGGTCTGGCCCGGACCTCGGGCGCCAATTACGGTGCCTGGGTGGCCAGCGACGACTGGGTGGGCTACGTGCTCCGCCGGGAGTTCGTCGATGAGC
>SKYZ01000103.1 GCA_007127625.1 Aquisalimonas sp.
CGTACACGGGCAGCGGTGTCCTCGGGTCGGCGCTGGCCATGGACAAGCTGCGCAGCAAGCAGGTCTGGCGCGGTGCCGGACTGCCCACGCCGGAGTACATGGAGCTGCGCCCCGATACCGCCCTGGATGACGTGGTCGCTGCCTTGGGGTTGCCGCTGATCGTGAAACCCGCTCACGAGGGCTCGAGCATCGGCATGACCCGGGTGAACAGCGCTGACGAACTGGCTGCTGCCCGGGACGAGGCGGCACGGTTCGACGGCGACATTCTCGCCGAGCGCTGGATTACCGGCGAAGAGTACACCGTCTCGCTGCTGGGTGACGAGGTGCTGCCGGCGATCCGGCTGGAGACACCGCGCACCTTCTACGACTTCGCCGCCAAGTACGAGTCCGACGACACCCGCTATCACTGTCCGTGTGGACTGGCGGGGGACGCCCTTGCAGAGCTCAACGCCCTGTCCGTGGAGGCGTTCCGGGTTCTCGGCGGCCGGGGCTGGGGGCGTGTGGATGTCATGCGGGATGCCCAGGGCGCCCTCTGGCTCCTGGAGGTGAACACCATTCCGGGCATGACCGATCACTCGCTGGTGCCCATGGCCGCGGCGGCGGCGGGGCTCAGTTTCGAGGAGCTGGTGTGGCGGATTCTGCAGACCAGCGAGGAGGCACGATGAACCGGCGCAGCAGCCAACGCGGTGCCCGGACCCGGCGGCCACGCGCGGTCGATCCCGGCGTGCGTGCCGCCCGGTGGGCTGCGGTCCGCCGCTGGGCGGCGCGCAGTGCGCTGGCCACCGTGGTTGCGGCGGTGCTGGCCGGCGGCGTCTGGGGCACTGCCTGGCTGATGGCGCCCGATACGTTCCCGCTGGAGTCCGTGTACTTCGACAGCCGCCTGGAGCACGTGCGTGAAGCGGATCTGCGCGAGGCGCTGGACGGTCGGCTGGAGGACGGTTTCTGGGCTCTGGATCTGGATGCCATCCGTGCCTCGCTGGAGGAGCTGCCGTGGGTGGAGACGGCGGCGGTGCGGCGGATCTGGCCCGGGCACCTGCGGGTGCAGATCCGTGAACACGAGGCGGCGGCGGTGTGGAACGACAGCGCCCTGCTCAGTACCGCCGGCGAGGTGTTCGAGGCGGCCCCGGATAGCCGGCCGCCGGGTCTGCCGGAACTGGCAGGGCCCGATGAGCGGGCAGATGAGGTGGCCGAGCGCTTCCGGGAACTCGCGCTCGCCATGGAGCACATCGGCTTCGCGGTCACCGGGCTTTCCATGGATGCCCGGGAGTCCTGGACCGCGGAGCTGGATACCGGCGCGCGCATCCGGCTGGGCCGGGAGGACATCAACGCACGACTGCAGCGCTTCGTTTCGGCCTATCCGGGGCTGGTACGGGAGCAGGAACGGGAACTGGCGCGCGCAGACCTGCGGTACCCGAACGGGTTCAGCGTGCGCTGGCGTGACGACGACAACAACGCGCCCAACTGATTGCGAGGACGCGAGATGACGAAGAAGACGGAACAAAGCCTGCTGGTGGGCCTGGACATCGGGACGTCCAAAGTAGTCGCCATCGTCGGTGAAGTGGGCCCCAGTGGCCAGGTGGAAATCAGCGGTATCGGTTCTCACCCCTCCCGCGGCCTGAAGAAGGGCGTGGTGGTGAATATCGAGTCCACGGTGCAGTCCATCCAGCGCGCCGTGGAGGAGGCCGAGCTCATGGCCGGCTGCCAGATTCATTCCGTGTACGTGGGCATCGCCGGCAGCCACGTGAAGAGCCTCAACTCCCACGGCATTGTCGCCATCCGCGACAAGGAGGTGGGCCAGGCGGACCTGGATCGCGTGATCGACGCTGCCCGAGCCGTGGCCATTCCGGCGGATCAGAAGATCCTCCACATCCTGCCGCAGGAATTCATCATCGACAGTCAGGAGGGCATCCGCGAGCCCATTGGCATGTCCGGCGTGCGTCTCGAGGCGAAGGTGCACATGGTCACCGGCGCCGTAAGCGCAGCCCAGAACATCGTCAAGTGCATTCGCCGCTGCGGCCTGGAAGTCGACGACGTGATCCTTGAGCAGCTGGCCTCCGCCCACGCCGTGCTTACCGACGATGAGAAGGAGCTGGGCGTGTGCCTGGTGGACATCGGTGGCGGCACCACGGACATCGCCGTGTTCACCGACGGTGCCATCCGGCATACGGCGGTGATTCCCATCGCCGGTGACCAGGTGACGAACGACATCGCCGTGGCCCTGCGCACGCCCACCCAGCACGCCGAAGAGATCAAGGTGAAGTACGCCTGCGCCCTGTCCCAGCTGGCCGGCGCCGACGAGACCATCGAAGTGCCCTCGGTGGGGGACCGACCGGCGCGGCGGCTGTCGCGGCAGACGCTGGCCGAAGTGGTGGAGCCGCGCTACGAGGAACTCATGAATCTGGTGCACCAGGAACTGCGCCGCAGCGGGTTCGAGGACCTGATTGCCGCGGGCGTGGTGCTCACCGGCGGCAGCTCGAAGATGGAGGGCGCCATCGAGCTGGCCGAGGAAGTCTTTCACATGCCGGTGCGCCTCGGCGTGCCGCAGAACGTGACGGGGTTGTCGGACGTGGTCCGCAACCCCGTCTACTCCACCGGGGTGGGGCTGTTGAACTTCGGCGCCGGCCACCGCGGCCGGACTCCCACCGTGGATTACGAGAAGAGCGAAGGGTTCAGTGCGCTCTGGGACCGGATGAAGAGCTGGTTCCAGGGGAATTTCTGATGACGACGGGTCGGGTCCGCATTCGCCAGCAGGCATTGCGGAACACATCGAGAAGGAGGCAGTGCCATGTTTGAACTCATGGATTCGTTCAGCCAGAACGCAGTAATCAAGGTCATCGGGGTCGGTGGTGGCGGCGGCAACGCCGTGCAGCACATGGTGGCCGCCGATATCGAGGGCGTGGATTTCATCTGCGCCAACACCGACGCCCAGGCGTTGAAGAACACCGCCGCGAAAACGGTGCTGCAGCTGGGTAGCAACATCACCAAGGGGCTGGGTGCCGGCGCGCATCCGGACGTGGGCCGCAACGCGGCGGTGGAAGACAGGGAGCGTATTGCCGAATCCCTGGAGGGTGCCGACATGGTGTTCATCACCGCCGGCATGGGCGGCGGTACCGGCACCGGCGCGGCGCCGGTGGTGGCGGACATCGCCCGGGAGATGGGTATTCTCACCGTGGCAGTGGTCACCAAGCCGTTTCCCTTCGAGGGCGGCAAGCGCATGCGCGTCGCCGAGGAAGGCATCAAGGAGCTCAGCCGCACGGTGGACTCCCTGATCACCATTCCCAACGAAAAGCTGCTCAGCGAACTGGGCCGCAACCTCACCCTGCTGGACGCTTTCAAGGCGGCCAATGACGTGCTGCTGGGTGCCGTGCGTGGCATTGCCGAGCTGATTACCCGCCCGGGGCTGATCAACGTCGACTTCGCCGACGTGCGTACGGTGATGTCCGAGATGGGCATGGCCGTCATGGGCACGGGGGCTGCTTCCGGCGAAGGTCGTGCCCGCGAGGCCGCCGAACGGGCGATTGCCAGCCCGCTGCTGGAGGACTTCAACCTGCACGGGGCCAACGGCATCCTGGTCAATGTCAC
>SKYZ01000044.1 GCA_007127625.1 Aquisalimonas sp.
CTGCTCCGCCAGGTCCCCCGGTGTGACCCAGTCCTGCGAGGCCAGCTGCGACTGCCGGCCCACGGCCAGCATCATTTCATAGCGGAACAACGGGACATAGGTGAGTCCGCCGAGTTCATCTTCCGGGTCCGAGGTGATCACCAGGTCCACGTCACCCCGGTACAGGGCCGGTAGCGGATGAAAGCTGAAGCCCATGGAGAGGTCCAGCTCGACACCCGGCCAGTCCGGGCGGTAGCGGTCCAGTGTGGGCATCAGCCATTCGAAGCAGCTGTGACACTCCACTGCCATGTGCAGACGGCCCTGGCGGCCGTCGCCGGTATGGCGCAGCTCCGTCTCCGCACGTTCCACCTCCGGCACGATTTGCTGGGCCAGCCGCAGCAGGCGTTCACCGGCCGGGGTCCAGCGCAGCGGGCGGGAGCGGCGAAAGAACAGCGGCGTATCGAAGTGTTCCTCCAGCCCGCGGAGCTGGTGGGAGAGCGCCGACTGGGTTACGTGCAGCGACT
Organism: Aquisalimonas sp.; assembly: GCA_007127625.1. Lineage (GTDB taxonomy): Bacteria > Pseudomonadota > Gammaproteobacteria > Nitrococcales > Aquisalimonadaceae > Aquisalimonas. Next base: position 504 of record SKYZ01000044.1, read on the forward strand.
CCGCCGCCAGGGAGAGGTTGCCGTGATCACGGATGGCCAATAGTGCGCGCAGGTGGCGGATATCAAGAAACATGAGGTACTTTCATGTAATGAATGATTAATGCGAGATTGTTTCATTGTTTGCGCTGGTAAACAATACGTGGCAAGTCGGGCTCGAAATTCACCGAGCGCGGCGAACCCACCGTCCGTCACGGGCCGGGCCAACCTTGCAATGGTCCGGTCCGTTTTTTTACACTTAGGGCTCTTCGCGACATGCGGGTGTAGCTCAGTTGGTAGAGCGCAACCTTGCCAAGGTTGAAGTCGTGGGTTCGAGTCCCATCACCCGCTCCAGATATCCCGCGCCCCTGAGCTGATGCTCCGGGGCGTTTTCGTTTGCGGTGACTGCCATGAGTTCGGATGTGCCCGCCACCCACCGCCTGACCATCGGCACCGTCGCCCGCGATCTGCCGCTGGTGGAAGTCGCCCCGGGCACGCGCATCGCCGTTCTCAACACCCTGGGTGACACCGAGTTCGTGGAAATGGCGGCGACGCTGCTCGCCGGCCGCCTCGCCGGGCTGGATTACACTGCGCTGGTCACCGCCGAAGCCAAGAGCATCCCGCTGATCCATGCCCTGTCCGTGCGTACCGGCCACCCTTACGTGGTCCTGCGCAAGAGCTGGAAGCCCTACATGGGTGATGCACTGAGCGCCACCACCCAGTCCATTACCACGGGTCACGAGCAGACCCTCTACCTGGATGCCAAGGATCGCGGCCTGGTGGAAGGCCATCCCGTGGTGCTGGTGGACGATGTCATCAGCACCGGATCCACCCTGAAGGCCATGCAGGAGCTGATGCGCGCGGCCGATGCGGCGGTGGTCGCGTGTGCGGCCATCTGTACGGAAGGCGACGGCGGCACCGACGCCATTGCCCTGGCCCACCTGCCCCTGTTTGCCGACGAGTAGACAGAGCCGGGGACTCCTTCAGCGTTTCCCCGGCTGCGTACGGTCGAAACGTGTGCGGCGGCGGGTTACCCCAGAGGAATCCAGGCGATCAGCAGAGGCAGCAGGAAGGCGGTAATCAGACCCGCCAGGCTCAGGCCGAGCCCGGCGAAGGCGCCGGCGGTGGCGCTGATGCTGAACGCCTGTGCCGTTCCCAGCCCGTGGGCAGTCAGCCCCATGGCGAAGCCCTTGACCGCATCGTCGCGGATGCGCAGCAGACGGATCAGCCCCGGTGCCATCAGGCACCCCAGGCTGCCGGTGAGCAGCACTAGCGCCGCGGTGAGCGAGGGCAGGCCCCCCAGCTGCTCGGCGACGCCCATGGCGATGGGCGTGGTCACCGACTTTGGTGCCAGCGACATCAGGCTGACGTGGCCGCCCCCGAGCAGGGCGCCCACGGTGATGGCCGACAGTGCGGCGACAGTGGCGCCGACGACACCGGCGACCAGTAGCGGCCCCAGCCAGGCGCGGATCTGGTGGCGGTGATCGTAGAGCGGGATGGCCAGCGCCACGGTGGCCGGGCCGAGCATGAAGTGCACGAACTGTGCGCCCTCGAAATAGGTGTCGTAGTCCGTGCCGGTGACCAGCAGGATTACGATCAGCAGGCCCATGGACAGCAGGACCGGGTGCAGCGCCGGGCTGCCGCCGAGCCGCCGGTTGAGCCAGGTGCTGAACACGAACACCGCCAGGGTCATGGTCAGCCACAGCAACGGCGAAGTGGCCAGGTACACCCAGATGTCGGTGATCTCTTCAGTCATTCCTGCGCCTCCGCAGGGCCAGCATTCCGCGCAGCGCGAGCATGGTGGCGATCAGCGTGACCGCCGTGCTCACCACCAGGGCGACGCTGATGGCCAGCCAGTCCCGGGCAATGAGCTGGAAGTGCACCATGATGCCCACCCCCGCGGGCACGAACAGTAGGGCCAGGTAGTTGAGCAGGGTCTCACTGACCCGCCGCAGCGCGGGCGGTGGATCGCCATGCCACAGCAGGAAGGCGAACAGCAGGAGCATGCCGAGCACCGGCCCGGGTATTGGCAGCCCTGCCGCCCGGGCCAGTGTCTCGCCCACCAGCTGACAGGCGAGGATGCCGAGCATGCCGTGGATCAGGTTCATCGCAGGCTCATGGTCCGCCAGCCGCGGTTGTCGGCGTGGCGCAGCAGGGTGTCATCGGCGTCCACCGCCACCGGGTGATCCACGCGTTCCAGCAGCGGCAGGTCGTTGTGGGAGTCGCTGTAGAAATGACTGCCTGCAAGGGTCTCTCCCTGCCGGGCGAGCCATTGCTCCAGTGCTTCCACCTTGCCGGCACCGAAGGTTACCGGGCCGGTGACTTCGCCGGTGTAGGCCCCGTCGCGCCATTCCGGCGTGGTCGCCAGCAGTTCATCCACGCCGAAGAGGTCGGCGATGGGATCGGTGATAAAGCGGTTGGTGGCGGTGACGATCAGGGTGGTATCCCCCCTGGCGGCGTGATCGCGGACCAACTCGCGGCCCTGCGGCAGCACCAGAGGCCGGATCCATTCGTCCACGAACTCCCGCCGCCAGGCGTGGAGTTCGTCAGGGCTGTACCAGGTCAACGGTGCCAGGGCGAAGCGCAGGTACGCGCGGACGTCGAGTGTGCCGGCCAGGTACTGCTGGTAGAAGCGGTCGTTCTCCGCGTCATAGCTCGGCCCGTCCACCAGGTTGCGTTTGACCAGAAACCGGCCCCAGAGATAATCGCTGTCGCCGTGCAGCAGGGTATTGTCGAGATCGAAAATCGCCAGTGCCATGGTGCTGCTCGTGTCCTTTGTGCAGGGTGGCTGCAGCCGCCAGTTTGCCGGCTGCAGCGGGTTTGTGGAACAATGAAAAACATCAACCAAAACTTCGGAAAATACGTTAAGTGATTGATTCGGACGGCTTCAGAGCGAACGTCGGCATTATCCTCAGTAACGAGGAGGGCCGGGTGTTCTGGGGGCGTCGTATTGGCCAGAATGCCTGGCAGTTCCCCCAGGGCGGCATCAAGCGCGACGAGACGCCCGAGGCGGCATTGTACCGCGAGCTCCACGAGGAGGTCGGCCTTGAGCCGGCGCACGTGGAGGTGATCGGCGCCACTGCAGGCTGGCTGCGCTATCA
>SKYZ01000003.1 GCA_007127625.1 Aquisalimonas sp.
CTCAACCGGCTCGGCCACACCCTGACGCTGCTGGGCCTGTCCGGCCAGGCGGCAGCCATCAAGCGCGAGCACACGCGACTGCAATCGCTGGGTGACGATGTCAGCGGCGACCGGCTACGGGAACTGCTCTCGCACTGCGTGGAAACCCTGAGCGAGAGCGAGGACGCCGTTACGCACCTGGCGCGGCCGGAGGAGGCGGGCACCCCGGAGCGTCCCGCACGGCTCCAGGAGGCCAGCCGCCAGGCGATCCAGGAGGCCCTGAGCAACCTGGCGCGGGTGCGCCGCAGCATGGAGTACTTCAACGGCGACCGCGACCAGGGCGACGACCTCGCCAGCGCCCTGCCGGCTCTCGACGAAGTGCGAGGCAGCCTGAACATGCTGGGCCTGGAGCGGGCGATGACGCTGCTGGCCCGCTCCCGCGACGCCGTGGCGCAACTGGACGACACCGACGCCGGCAACGGCGAGCGGCTGAATGCGGTGGCCGATGCCCTCGCCGCCATCGAGTGGTACATGGAAAGCCTTCTGGAAGGCATCGAGGACGGCGAAGAAACCCTCGATATTGCCGAGGCCAGCCTCGACTGAGCGGCGGCGTCACCGCCGCTCGGTCAGACGGCGCACCAGTGCCGGCAGGACCTCGGCGGCGCTGCCCGCCAGCCGCAGGGCAACGGCATCCGACAGCGGCGTCGGCTCCGGATTGATCTCGATCACCAGCGCACCCTGCTGCATGGCCACTTCCGGAATGCTCGCCGCGGGCTGTACCAGGCCCGAGGTGCCGATACTGAGCAGCACATCGGCGTCCGCGGCGGCCTGCAGGGCCGCCTGCCAGGTCTTCTGCGGAAGCATTTCGCCAAACCACACCACGTCGGGCCGGAGAGGCGCCGCACACTGAGGACAGCGGGGCGGCGCCCCCTCCACATCCGGCGGCACGGGATCCCGCACCGGGGTAAGCTCGTGGGAGCATACATCCCGGTGCAGGTTGCCGTGGAGCTCCAGCACGATGTCGTTGCCGGCCCGCTGGTGGAGACTGTCCACGTTCTGGGTGACCACGGAAAAGGACTCGCTGAGAGACGCCCAGTCGGCGAGAGCCAGGTGCCCCGCGTTGGGCTCCGCCGCCCCCACCAGCTGCCGCCGCCAGCTGTACCACTGCCATACCAGCGCGGGATCACGCTGAAAGGCCTCCGGCGTCGCCAGGTCGGCCGGATCGTAGTGCTGCCACAGGCCGGTCTGAGCATCACGAAAGGTGGGCACGCCGCTCTCGGCGGACATGCCGGCACCGGTGAACGCCACCACGGAGCGGGCCGAAGCCAGGCGTTCGATCACCGTTGCGTCAATCTCCATGCGGTAGGCTCCCGGGTCCGCGTTACGCTTTCTCGCCCCGTTTCACTTACAATGCCCGATGCTCCAGAGTTCGTGCAGCGCGCCGACCGCGCCGCCAGGGGCGCGCGACGAAGCGCGGCTGCAATCATTTTCGCAACCACGGGACGTGCGAATGAGTGAAATCATGCTGATCAATGTCTCGGGCCAGGACAAGCCCGGGCTCACCCACTCGCTGATGGAAATCCTCGCCGAGTACGACGTCGGCGTCCTGGACATCGGCCAGGCCATGATCCACGACACACTGTCGCTGGGCATCCTCGTGGAAGTCCCGGAGGAAGAAGCCCGCTCCCCGGTGCTCAAGGATGTGCTGTTCCACCTCCACCACCAGGGCATGCACGTGCGCTTCACCCCCATCTCCCGCGACAACTACGAACGCTGGGTCCAGGGGGAGGACGAGCCGCGCTACGTGTTCACGCTGCTGGGCCGGCGCATCACCGCCGAGCAGATCGCCCGGGTCAGCAAGGTCATCAGCGACAACGGTCTGAACATCGAGGACATCGTCCGGCTCTCCCGCCGCGAGCCGCTGTACAAGGCCGACGACGGGCTGGGGCGGGCCTGCATCGAGCTGACGGTGCGTGGCACGCCACTGAACCTGGACGTGATGAAACAGCACTTCCTGACCATCTCCCAGGAGCTGGACGTGGACATCAGTTTCCAGGCCGATACGGTCTACCGCCGCAATCGCCGGCTGGTGGTGTTCGACATGGACTCCACCCTCATCCAGCAGGAGGTCATCGACGAACTGGCCAAGAAGGCCGGTGTCGGCGACCAGGTGGCCAAGGTGACGGAAGCCGCCATGCAGGGCGAACTCGACTTCCGCGAGAGCCTGCGCCAGCGGGTGGCGCTGCTGGAGGGGCTGGACGAATCCGTCCTGGAGGAAGTCGCCAAGGAGCTGACGCTGACCGAGGGCGCGGAGCGGCTGATCCGCACACTCAAGGCCTTTGGCTACACAACGGCCATCGTTTCCGGCGGTTTCAGCTACTTCGGCAAGCGCCTGCAGGAGAAGCTGGGCGTGGATTACGTCTACGCCAACGAGCTCGCCATCCGTGACGGCAAGGTCACCGGCGAAGTGGACGGCCCCATCGTCGACGGCGAGCGCAAGGCCCAGCTGCTGCAGGACATCGCCGAGCGCGAGGGCTTGAACCTGGACCAGGTGATCGCCGTCGGCGATGGCGCCAATGATCTGCCGATGCTGCGTCTTGCCGACCTTGGCGTGGCGTTCCGCGCCAAACCGCTGGTCCAGCGCAGCGCCCGGCAGTCGCTCTCTGCCCTGGGGCTGGACGGCATCCTCTACCTCATCGGCATCAAGGACACCGACGCCGAAGCCAACGGCCACCAACGGGCGTAAACCGCAGGGTGTGACGGAGTTGACCCCCGGCTGACCACCCGGGCATGTCAACTTCGTCTATCCCCTGCAATTTCCTTTCTGTTCCTTCTGCCATCAGCGTGCTACACCTTTCCGGTACATAAACAATGATCGGGAGGAGAGCGTCATGGCAGCCAATATCGTCCTGCCCCGTTACATGCGCGTGGGTGCCGGCGCGAGCCAGGAGCTGGCGTCGCTGCTGCAGCAGCTCGGCGTCACGCATCCGTTCATCGTCACCGACCAGGACATGGTGAAGTTCGGCTACCTGGAGGGGTTGACCAAAGGCCTCGACGAGGCCGGCATCCCCTATGCCGTCTTTGACGGCACCGTTCCGGACCCCACGGTTGCGTCCATCAACGAGGGCGTCGCCAAACTGAAACAGAAGGACCACGACGGCGTGGTCGCCCTGGGTGGTGGCAGCCCCATGGACAGCGCCAAGGCCATCGCGCACCTGGCCGTGTTCGGCGGTCAGATGCGGGACTACAAGGCCCCGACCATGAGCGACGAACAGGGCATGCCTCTGGTGGCCATCCCCACCACCGCCGGGACCGGCTCCGAAGCCACGCGCTTTACCGTGATCACCGACGAGGAGACCGACGAGAAAATGCTCTGCCCCGGGGCAGCCTTCTGCCCGGTGGCGGCCCTGGTGGACTACGAGCTGACCCTGACCATGCCGCGGCGGCTGACCGCCGACACCGGCGTGGACACGCTCACCCATGCCATCGAGGCGTACGTCAGCGCCAAGCGCAATCCCTTCTCCGACGGCATGGCGCAGATGACCATGACGGCGGTTTCCAGGTACCTGCGCACGGCCTGCAACGAGCCCGAC
>SKYZ01000383.1 GCA_007127625.1 Aquisalimonas sp.
GCCTTGAAGACGTCGTCGTCGATGGCGTCCAGGCTCACGGTGACGCGGTTCAGCCCGGCGTTGACCAGAGCCTGTGCGTGCTGGGGCAGCAGTGAGGCATTGGTGGTGAGGGTGATGTCGTCGATACCGTCGATGTTCGCCAGCATCTCGATCAGGTGCGGCAGATCCTTGCGCACCAGCGGTTCGCCGCCGGTGATGCGCAGCTTGCGCACGCCCAGATCGGCGAACACCCGTGTCAGCCGGGTAATCTCCTCGAATGACAGCAGCTCCCGGCGCGCCAGAAAGGGGTAATCCGACCCGAAAAGCTCCTTGGGCATGCAGTACACGCAGCGGAAGTTGCAGCGATCCGTCACCGAGATCCGCAGGTCCTGTAGCGGACGTTGGAATACGTCTTCGGTGCTCAAGGCGCCGCTCCTCCTGATTCTGTGCCAATCCGGCCATGATAACAGGCCGGTGAGATACATGATTTGTCAGATTAGCAGAACTCCGGAGTGTAACCCTAGGCTTTCGCGTTCGAGCGATCACGACTCACTCACTGTCCTTATCGTCTACAATACCTATACATTCCTGGCAAACACATATCCAAGGAACAAGCATGGACTCGCTCACAACCAACTCCACGTGGGACCGGACCGTCGATCCCGCCGAGGTGGAACGCTACCGCGCGCTGGCGGATATGTGGTGGCAGCGTGGCGGCAAGCTGTGGCCGCTACACGTACTGAACGAGCTGCGGACCGGTTACATCCGCGACCATCTGGCAGCACTGCACGGGCGTGACCCCGCGGACCCGGAGCCCCTGCGCGGCCTGCGCATGCTGGATATCGGTTGCGGCGGCGGTCTGCTGAGCGAGGCCATGGCACGGCTGGGCGCCGACGTCCACGGCGTGGACGTGGTGGACAGCAACATCCAGGTGGCGCGACTGCATGCCGCCGAACAGGGGCTCGCCATCGACTACGAAACCACCACCGCGGAAGCGCTCACGGAGCGCGGCGCCCGCTACGACGTGGTACTGAACATGGAGGTGGTGGAACACGTGGCCGATCTGCCGGCCTTCATGGCGGCGGTGAACCGGCTGGTGGCTCCCGGCGGACACACCTTCGTGGCCACCATCAACCGCAACCCGGTGTCGTACGTGGTGGCCATCCTGGGGGCGGAGTACATCTTCCGGCTACTGCCCAGGGGCACGCACCAGTGGTCGCGCTTTCCCACCCCGGAGGAAATCGACACGCTGCTGCAGCGGGACGGCATCCGCGTCATTCGCCGTACTGGCGTCAAGGTCAATCCGCTCACCCGCCGCATGTGGCTGTCACCCTCGCTGAGCGTGAACTACATGCTGCTGGCGGAGCGGGGGAGGCATGCCCACGCCTGAGGAAACACCAAGCAAGGCGCGTCAGTGCAAAGAGGGCAATGACAACGACCCGTTGGCTAATGGGCGGACTCGCCGGGCTCCAGGGCGGGCTCGACCTCGATGATGCGCGCGGAACGGCTCTCCACGTCCACGTCGATGCGGTACTCGCCGGGTTGCAGCACATCCGTGGACAACGCTTCTTCCACCACCTCGCGCTCCTCATCGGTGAGCGCGCCGCCATGCTCGTTTACAAGCTCCACTGCGTTATCCTCGGCGCCAGCAACAGCGAAGGTCAGCAGCGTGAAGCCGGCCGTGAACACTGCGCGCAACAGGAATCTGGTCATGCACGTTCTCCACATCGGACACCGCCCATCCCATGGCTGATAGCGACGTCATCATCATTGGCGCCGGCGCGGCCGGCATTGCCGCGGCCCGACATCTGCAACGTCAGGGTCTCCACTGCCGCATCATCGAGGCCGGCGACCGCATCGGCGGGCGAGCCTGGAGTGATGGTACCAGCCTCGGTGTGCCCTTCGACCGGGGGTGCGCCTGGTTTCACTGCGGCGGCCGCAACCCCCTGGCCCCCCTGGCCGACGTCCACGAAATTACTTACGGCGGCAACCCCTGGAACGCCTATCATCTCCAGAGTGGCCTCCTGGACGCCATGGAGTCCAGGCGACTGGGGGGGAGGGTTACGGCGGACGTGGAATCACTCTGCGCCGCCGGGCGCACCGGGCAGGATCCATCCGCCGCCGACGTGCTCGACCCCGAAGCCCCGCACCGCGCGGTGCGGGACTACCTGATCTCCGCCATCAACGGCGTCGCCCTCGAAGACTATGCCTGTGCCGAAGCCGCCGCCGATGATGACACCGGCGAGAACTGGATCGTCCATCAGGGGATCGGCACCCTCATGACACGCCTCGCCAACGGCCTTGACGTGGTCACCGGCTGCCCGGTCCGGTGGGTGGACACCACGGAGCCGGAGGTCCGCGTGGGAACCGATGACGGCACCTTCAGCGCCCACGCTGTCCTGGTCACCGTATCCACCGGCGTGCTCGCCGCAGGGGCCATCGAATTCCGGCCCTTGCTACCCGAACGCAAGCGCCAGGCGGTGGCCGCCCTGCCCATGGGCGTCGCCGAGAAGATCGCCCTGCGCTTTGTCAGCAACCCGTTCCCGTACCCGCCGAACACCTACCTGATCGTCCATGCCCCGGGCGACGAGCACGCCTTCGGGCTGCACCTGTGCCCGGCCGGCCATCCCGTGGCCGTGGGCTATGCGGGCGGACCACTGGCCGAGTGGCTGAACAGGCAGACCGACACAGCGGCGATGGAATTCGCCCTGGAACGACTCGCACGCGCATTCGGCAACGACCTGCGGGACAAGGTCATCGCTCACACCCGCACCCGCTGGGCCGACAACCCACTGACGCGCGGCAGTTACTCCGCCGCCCGCCCCGGCGGCGGCCACGCCAGCCGCCGCGTCCTGGCAGAACCAGTCGGCGGGCGCCTGTTCTTCGCCGGTGAAGCCACCGACCCCACCGACTTCGCCACCGTCCACGGCGCCTGGCAGTCGGGCATACGGGCAGCCCGGGAAGTGATCCAGCAATGGGGGGCGGAAGCAGACGGCGGCAGGCTCGCTCAGGGCGACTAGCTCGTAGGGTGCATCGAGATGCACCCTACGTCTGCCGTCGTGGCCAAGCGAACGTGGTCAGTCAATCAACGCACTGAGCATCGCGGCCACCGCCGCCACCGCCGAGACACCCAGCAACGCCGGCCGTAACCAGTCACGATCCAGCCAGGCCGCCAGCCGCCCGGACAGCCAGAACCCCACGGCGACACCCGGCAACAGACTCAACCCCATGACCAGCTCCGGCACCCCGAACCGCCCGAACGCCGCCAAAGTGCCGATAATGATCACGCCCCCGGGCACGAACACCGCGGACAGCGTCCCGCGCAGCCGGGCACCGTTATAGTGCTGGAACGCCAGCGCCAAAGGAGGGCCGCCGATGGACGTGGTGGTCGCCATCAGCCCGGCCAGGCCACTGGCCATGAACACGTGATGCTGCCGCGGGCGGCCGATCCTGCCGACGGCACTCAGCGCGACACCCAGCAACACCAGGGCGCCGAACACCACACCGAGCAGATCCTGAGCCACCACTCCCAGGACGGCAATGCCGGCCAATGCACCCGGCAACTGCCCCGCCACCGCCCA
>SKYZ01000355.1 GCA_007127625.1 Aquisalimonas sp.
CACTCGCACTCATCATGCTCATCACCGATCCTGTCTGTTCGCCCGTCATGCGGCCGCCCCTAGATAAGCGGCGATGACATCGGGATGGTTCCTGATCTCCTGGGCGTTCCCCTCCGCGAGTTTCTGGCCGTAGTTCAGCACGACGATGTGCGCCGAGATGTTCATCACCAGTTTCATGTCATGCTCCACCAGCACTACGGTCACACCGTCCTCACAGACACTGTGGATCAGCTTCTCGATGCCGGCAGTCTCGTTCGCATTGAGACCTGCGGCAGGCTCATCCAGAAGCAACAGCTTCGGGTTTGCCGCCAGCGCCCGGGCAATTTCCAGCCGTTTGAGGGCGCCGTAGGGCATCGCGGTGGTTTCATGATCAACATAGTTGCCCAGGCCCACGTAATCCATCAGTTCTGCAGCACGTTCACGGCACTCTTTGTCGGCGCGGGTCAAGTGAGGCAAACGCAGCAGCGACGAGAAGAAGCTCTGGGGCAGCCGCAGGTGGGCGCCGAGCATGACGTTTTCCCGGGCGGTCATGTTCAGGCACAGCTGCAGATTCTGGAACGTGCGGCTCATGCCCATGGCGGCCCGTTGATGCACGGGCTTGCCCGACAGGTCCTGGCCATCCAGGATCACGCGTCCAGAGGTCGGCTGGTAGACCCCGGTCACAAGGTTGAACAGTGTCGTCTTGCCGGCGCCGTTCGGGCCAATGACCGAGTGGATATCCCCTTCCCAGACATCGAACGAGAGATCCTCGATGGCCCGCAACCCGCCGAACTGTTTCGTCATGGACTCGATTTTCAGCATGCTCATCCCAGCATTCTCCGGATCAGGACGTGCAACGTGGGCACCAGCCCCTTGGGCATGAAGATCATGACCAGCATGAGTATCAAGCCGTACAGCAACCACTCGTACTCCGCGAAGACCACCAGGTACTGGGGCAGCAGGGTTAACAACACGGCGCCGATCACCGACCCCACCAGTGATGCCATACCACCGAGCACCACCATGACCACCAGTTCAATGGAGTGCATGAAGCCCGCCGTACTCGGGGCGATGAACCCGGAGTAGAACGCGTAGAGACCTCCCATGAGCGCGGCGACACCGGCGGACAGCACGAACACCAGCGTCTTGTAGTGCGTGACGTCGACCCCGGAGTTGTCAGCGGCGATCTCGGAGCCGTGGAGTGCCCGCAGAGCGCGCCCCACCGGCGAGTCGATGATGTTCAACGCCAGCCAGTACATAAGCATCAGAAGAACGGCCAGAATCCAGTACCAGACCAGTTCGTCGAACACCATGTAGCCGAACACCTCCAGCGGCGCAACGCTCATGCCGTCCGGTCCGCCGGTGAGCCAGGATTCCTGGGTCAGGATCAAGTAGATGATCATCCCCAGGCCCAGGGTGGCCATGGCGAGGTAATAGCCTTTCAGGCGTAGTATCGGGCGCGCGATGATCCCTGCGATGGCCACCACCAGAAGCACGCCCGCCCCGAGCGCCAGTAGCGCCGGCCAGTCGTAGCGGGTGGTCAGGATGGCCGCCGTGTAGCCCCCGAGCCCGAAGAAGGCCGCATGACCGAGACTGACCTGGCCGGCGTAGCCCACCAGAAGGTTCAGAGCGATGACCACAGTGGCGTTGATCATCACCAGGATGGCCATGTCGAACTCGTACAACCCCTCCAGGAACAACGGCGCCACCAGCAGCGCGATCAGCAACGCCCCGAATCCGCCGTACCGGGGATTGAATACGACGTCCTTCCAGTTCAGGTGGCGCACCCCCTTGGTCACCGGGGTCGCGGACTTGGACGTTTCTACAGTGTTCGCACACATATGCAGACGACTCCCGGGCCAGTCAGACTCTCTCCACGCCCCGCTGGCCGAACAGGCCACTGGGCATGAAGAAAAGGATGAGAAGAATCATGACGAAGGCCACGGCATCCTTGTAATCCGAGGACACGTAACCGGCCATCATTGCCTCGGTAATGCCGAGTATCAGTCCGCCTGCAACGGCGCCAACGAAGCTGCCCAGGCCCCCAAGAACCGCGGCAACGAACCCCTTGAGCCCCAGCATCACGCCCACCTCGTAGTGGGTGAAGGTGATGGGCGCCATGATGACACCGGCCACCGCGCCCAGGGCACCGGCGAGGCCGAAGCTGAGCAGCAGGATCTTGCTGGTGTCGATGCCCATCAGCGTGGCGGCATCCCGGTTGTAGGAGGTGGCAAGCACGGCCTTGCCGAGACGCGTGCGCGTGAAGAACAGCCCCATGGCCGCGACAATGGCAACGGTCACGCCGATGATCCACAGGCTCTGCGGGACCATGACCACCCCCAGGAACCGGATCGGCTGGTCCCCCGTGAATGCCGGCAGGGAGAAGTAACCAGTCCCCCAGAGCACCTGGGCGACACCGCGAAGGAACAGTGCTGCACCGACGGTGATAATGATCAGCTGAATCGCATCGGCATTCTTTGCTGGCTGAATGCCGCCCTTGTACAGCAGCAACCCAACGGCGGCGCCGAAGAGCACGGCGATCAGGAGGGCCAGCGCCATGGGCACGCCCGCTGCCATGATGAACACTGCGGACATGCCGCCCACCATGACGAAATCACCCTGGGCGAAGTTGATCACGTGGCTGGCGTTGTAAACCAGGCAGAAGCCCAGCGCCACCAGGGCGAAGGTGGAGCCGATAGTGATTCCGGTCACTAGATACTGGAGAAACTCAGCCATGTTCTATGGTCCCTTGGCTGTTGCGAGTACGGACCTCGCGCCCCCGGCAAGCGGGAGCGCGAGGTGCCCGTTCATTCCTGCTCAAGCAGCGACCAGGTGCCATCCTTGATCTCGACCATGCGGAAGCTGGTCTCGATATCCAGTCCCATGTGGTCTTCCGGACTCATGTTGTAGGTGCCGGTCACACCATCGAAGTCGCTGGTCTCCTCAAGCGCATCACGCACGGCATGCGGGTCCGTGGACTCCGCCCGTTCCATCGCGTCCACCGCCAGCATCAGCGCATCGTAGGCATAGCCGCCGAAAGCGGAGGGGCGCTCGCCGTACTCCTCCTTGTACGCCTCGAGGTACTCCAGCGACGGCGCCTTCTGCGGGTCGTCATCCGGCAGCAGGTCCGCCACCAGGATGGGTGAGACCGGCAGGCGTACGCCCTCGGCGGCGGAGCCGGCAAGGTCCAGATAGCCTTCGGAGGCCACTCCGTGGGATTGGTACAGTGGGCGATCAATGCCGAGGTTGGCATAGTTCCGCGTGACAATGGCCGGGGCCTGGCCAAAATCGAAGTTGAAGATTGCCTCCACCTCCTCGTTGCCGCGGATCCGGGTGAGCTGCGCGGTCATGTCCGAGTCGTCGGGGGAGTAGGTCTCGTCCATGACAATCTCGATACCGAACTCGTCGGCCACATCACGGGCCTGCTCACGGCCGGAGGCGCCGAAGCCGCCAGTGCCGGAAATCAGACCAACTTTGGTGATGCCCTCACGCTCCATGTCCGCAAACACTTGCCGCGCGGCCATGCGGTCCGTTTCCGGCGTCTTGAAGACCCATTCCTTCACCGGATCAAC
>SKYZ01000427.1 GCA_007127625.1 Aquisalimonas sp.
CCGTCGGTAAGCGCAATACCGGTACCACACTGCACTTCTGGCCCGATTCAGGGTATTTCGACAGCCCCCGTTTCTCGCTGCCGAAGCTGCGTCACATCCTGCGGGCCAAGGCGGTGCTTTGTCCGAAGCTGGAAGTCGTATTCCGTGACCAGGCCGGTGAAGAAGAAACCGTCTGGTATTACGAGGATGGCCTGCGCGATTACCTCGCCGGCGCCCTAGTGGATCTGCCGCGCCTGCCGGATGAGCTCTTCACCGGCCGCATGACCGGCAACACGGAAACCGTGGAGTGGGCCCTGGCCTGGCTGCCGGAAGGTGGCGAGACGGTGACCGAATCCTACGTCAACCTGATCCCCACGCCCCTGGGCGGCACCCACGTCAACGGCCTGCGTACCGGCTTGACGGATGCCCTGCGGGAATTCTGCGAGTTCCACAATCTGTTGCCCCGGGGCGTGAAGATCACCCCGGAAGACGTCTGGGAGAACATCTCCTTCGTGTTGTCGGTGAAGCTGGAGGATCCACAGTTCTCCGGCCAGACCAAGGAGCGCCTGTCCTCCCGGGAATGCGCCACCTTTGTCTCCGGAGTGGTGAAGGACGCCTTCAGCCTCTGGCTGAACCAGCATGTCACCACCGCCGAGGCCATCGTCCAGCTGGTTCTGGCCAACGCCAACCGTCGCATGCGGTCCTCCCGCAAGGTGGCTCGCAAGCGCGTCAGCAGTGGCCCTGCGCTGCCGGGCAAGCTCGCCGACTGCACCGCGCAGGACCCGCAGCGAACCGAGCTGTTCCTGGTGGAGGGCGACTCCGCCGGTGGCTCGGCCAAGCAGGCGCGGGACCGTGACTACCAGGCGGTGATGCCCCTGCGGGGCAAGATCCTCAACACCTGGGAAGTCGATCCGTCGGAGGTGATGGCATCCCAGGAGGTCCACGACATCGCCGTGGCGCTGGGCATCGAGCCCGGCTCGGATGATCTGTCCAAACTGCGGTACGGCAAGGTCTGCGTCCTGGCGGATGCCGACCCGGACGGGGCCCATATCGCCACGCTGCTGTGTGCACTGTTCCTCAAGCACTTCCCGGCAGTGGTGCGCGCCGGGCACGTGTTCGTCGCCATGCCGCCGCTGTACCGGGTGGATGTGGGCAAGCAGACCTTCTACGCCCTGGATGAGCACGAGCGCGAGGGGATTCTCGACCGTATCGAGGCGGAGAAGATGAAGGGCAAGGTCTCTACCACGCGGTTCAAGGGCCTGGGCGAGATGAATCCGGTGCAGCTGCGGGAGACCACCATGCGCCCGGACACCCGGCGGCTGGTGCAGCTGACGGTGGATGCCCCGGAGGAGACCGAGCGGCTGATGAACATGCTGCTGGGCAAGCGCGCTGCCAGTGACCGGCGCAGCTGGCTGGAGAGCAAGGGCAACCTGGCGGATGTGCTGGTATAGCATCGGGCCGCCACCCGGCCGTAGGAGCGACGTCAGTCGCGCCCCTCACGATCAACAGCCGCCACCGTCGCGACTGACGTCGCTCCCACAGAAAGTGTCAACGCACCTGTAGCAAACCGAGCAACCGATGACCGAAATCGAAGGTACTAACAACGAGTTCGAATCGCGTCCGCTGCACGAATTCACCGAGAAGGCGTACCTGGATTACTCCATGTACGTCATCCTGGACCGCGCCCTGCCGAATATCGGTGACGGGCTCAAGCCGGTGCAGCGCCGCATCGTCTACGCCATGTCCGAGCTGGGCCTGTCGGCCCTGGCCAAGTACAAGAAGTCCGCCCGCACCGTGGGCGATGTGCTGGGCAAATACCACCCCCACGGCGATGCCGCCTGTTACGAGGCCATGGTGCTCATGGCCCAGCCCTTTTCCTACCGCTACCCGCTGGTGGACGGTCAGGGCAACTGGGGCTCACCGGATGATCCAAAGTCCTTCGCCGCCATGCGCTACACTGAATCCCGGCTGGCCAAGTACTCCGAGGTGCTGCTCGCGGAGCTGGGGCAGGGCACCGTGGACTGGGTGCCCAACTTCGACGGCACCATGGACGAGCCGTCACTGCTGCCCGCGCGCCTGCCCAACGTGCTGCTCAACGGTGGCACCGGCATTGCCGTGGGCATGGCCACGGATATCCCCCCGCACAACCTGCGCGAGGTGGCCAGCGCCTGCATTCGCCTGCTGGACGAACCCGAGGCTTCCCTGGAACAGCTCTGCGAACACGTCCAGGGGCCGGATTTCCCAACGGAGGCGGAGATCATCACGCCCCGCGATGACATCCGCAGGATCTATGAGACTGGGCATGGCAGCGTGCGCATGCGCGCCCGTTACCGTGTGGAAGAGGGCGATATCATCATCGACGCACTGCCCTTCCAGGTCTCCGGCAGCAAGGTGCTGGAGCAGATCGCCGCGCAGATGCACGCGAAGAAGCTGCCCATGGTGGAGGACCTGCGCGACGAGTCCGACCACGAGAACCCGACCCGCCTGGTGGTGGTGCCACGCTCCAGCCGTGTGGACACCGACGAGGTGATGAAGCACCTGTTCGCCACCACGGATCTGGAGAAGAACTACCGGGTCAATATCAACGTCATCGGTCTGGATGGCCGCCCCCAGGTCAAGAACCTGCGCGGGTTGCTGCTGGAGTGGCTGCAGTTCCGCACCGAAACCGTGCGCCGGCGCCTGCAATGGCGCCTGGACAAGGTGGAAGCGCGGCTGCACATCCTCGAGGGCCTGCTCACCGCCTACCTGAACATCGACGAAGTGATCGCCATCATCCGCGAGGAGGATGCACCCAAGCCCGTCCTCATGGAGCGCTTCGGCCTAAGTGACCGGCAGGCCGAGGCCATACTCGAGCTGCGCCTGCGCCATCTGGCCAAGCTCGAGGAGATGAAGATCCGCGGCGAGCAGGACGAATTGGAAACCGAGCGCAAGCAGCTGCAGGCGACCCTCGGGTCGGAAGCGAAGCTGCGACAGAAGGTGGGCGAGGAGCTGAGCGCCGATGCCGAGACCTACGGCGATGATCGCTGCTCGCCGCTGGTGGCCCGCAGTGCCGCCCGTCCGCTGGACGAGGCTGCCCTGGTGCCCAGTGAACCGGTTACCATTGTGCTCTCGGAGAAGGGCTGGGTGCGTGCCGCCAAGGGCCACGACATCGACCCGGCCACCCTGAACTACAAGGCCGGCGACGGCTTTCTGTCCCACGCCCGCGGGCGCAGCAACCGCCAGGCGCTGTTCCTGGACTCCACCGGCCGCGCCTATGCGTTGCCGGCCCACAGCCTGCCCTCGGCCCGCAGCCAGGGGGAGCCGCTCACCGGCCGTCTGTCGCTGCCGGCAGGAGCCCGTTTCGAGCACGTGGTGGCCGGCGACGAGCAGGATCGGCTGATTCTCGCCTCCGATGCCGGCTACGGTTTCGTCACCACCGTGGCCGACCTGTATGCGAAAAACCGTGCCGGCAAGACGGTGATCACACTGCCTCAGGGCAGTGGCCTGTTGCCGCCCGCCCTGATCCGCGACGCGGATAGCGACGCCATCGCCGCGCTGTCCACGGCAGGGCGCCTGCTGGTGTTTCCGGTGAC
>SKYZ01000431.1 GCA_007127625.1 Aquisalimonas sp.
CCGGCGCTGTCAGCGGGTACTGCACCTGGATGGCGGCCAGCTGGTGGCGGCATGAGGGCGATGCGCCAGGGTCTCCGGCTGCTGCGGCGGGACTGGCGCGCCGGTGAGCTGCGGCTGCTGGCCACCGCCGTGGTGCTCGCCGTCACCGCCATCACCGCCGTTGCCTGGCTGGCGGACCGCGTGGCTGCCGGCACCGAAGGCCGGGCCTCGGAACTGCTGGGTGCTGACCGGGCCATCTCCAGTACCGCGGAAATCCCCGTGGCGCTGGAAAACCGGGCCCTGGAACTGGGCCTGGAGACCACCCGCACACTGGAGTTCACCAGTGTCGTCCTGGCCGGCGATGATACCCTGCTTACCGCCGTCAAGGCGGTGGGCGGTGCCTACCCCTTGCGCGGTGAACTGGAAGTCGGACCCGACGCCGATGCCCGGCGCCAGCCCGCGGCGGGGGGTCCTTCCTCCGGCGAGGTCTGGGTGGAGCCGCGGGTGCTGTTGCAGCTCGATCTGGAGCCCGGCGACACCATCGAACTGGGTGCCTCGACGCTGACCATTGGTCAGGTCCTGTTCCTGGAACCCGACCGTGGCGGCGGTTTCCAGAGCCTGGCCCCACGGGTGATGATGCACCTGGATGACGTTGCCGGGACCGAGTTGCTGCAGGAGGCCAGCCGTGTGCGCCACCGGTTGTTGGTGGCCGGCGATGCCGATGCCGTCAGTGCCTGGGCGCGGCAGGTGGAGCCGGAACTCGGTGATGACGCTGCCCTGGAGGCACCGGGCCAGGAACAGCCCGGGGTGGCCCAGGCCATGGAGGTGGCGGAGCGTTTTCTGGGGTTGAGCGCGCTGCTCACGGTGATCGTCGGCGGTGTCGCCATGCTGCTGACCATCCGGCGCTATGCCGCCCGCCATCTGGATCGCGTGGCGGTGATGCGCTGCCTCGGCGCCACCCAGCGCCAGGTGGTGGCCATGCTGACCTGGAAAATGGCCTGGCTGGGCCTGTTCGCCGGCCTTGCCGGGACGGCGCTGGGCTTCCTGGTCCACCTGCTGATGCTGGCCCTGGTGGCGGACTACCTGCCCGATCTGCCCGCTGCCTCCTGGCGGCCGGGTGTCATCGGGCTGCTCACCGCCCAGGTGATCCTGCTCGGTTTCGCCATCCCCACGGTGCTGCGTCTCAAGCGCGTCCCGCCCCTGCGGGTGCTGCGGCGGGATCTGGGTGATCACGTCTATCGCGGTGCCGGCGTCTACGTGGTCGCGCTGCTGGCGGTGTTCGGCCTGATGTGGTGGCAGGCCGGAGACCTGGTGCTGAGTGTCTACGTCTTCGGTGCCGTACTGGGGGCGCTGGCCGCCCTGGGGCTGGCCGCCGCGGCGGTGATCGCCGTGCTGCGCATGGGCCGGGGCCGGCGCGGGAGTGCGTCGCTGCTGCTCTCCGGGCTGGTGCGTCGCCCGTGGACGGCCTCCATCCAGATCATGGCCCTGGGTCTCGGGCTCACGGCGCTGCTGCTGCTCACCCTGGTCCGCAACGACCTGCTCGCCACCTGGCAGGAGGGTGTGCCGGAGGATGCCGCCAATTACTTCCTGATCAACATCCAGCCCGACGAGGTCGACGACCTGGCGGCCATGCTGGACGACGCCGGGCTGGAGAGCAGCGTCTACCCGATGGTCCGCGGCCGCCTGGTGGGCATCAACGACCAGGACATCAGTCCGTCGGACTTTGACGAGCCGCGAACCCAGCGCCTGGTGGCCCGGGAGTTCAATCTCTCCTGGCTGGAGAACCTGCCCGAGGACAACCGCGTGGTCGCCGGCGAGTTCTGGAATGCCGACACCGACGATGCCGAGCAGTTTTCCCTGGAGGAGGAAATGGCCGAACGCCTCGGGGTGGGCGTGGGCGACGTGCTGCACTTTGAAGTGGCCGGCCAGCGTTACAGTGCACCCATCACCAACGTTCGTGCCGTGCAGTGGGACAGCTTCAACGTCAACTTCTTCGCCGCGTCGGCCCCGGGGCTGCTGGACGACGCCCCGGCCATGTATATCACCAGCTTCTACCTCCCCTCGGAGCAGTCCACGCTGGTAGGGCGGCTGGTGCGTGAGTTCCCCAGCGTGACGCTGATCGACGTCAACGCCATCCTCGATACCGTGCGCGGCATCATGGAGCAGGGCGCCAGGGTGGTGGAGCTCATGGCCTTTCTGACCCTCCTCTCGGGGCTGGTGGTGCTGCTGGCGGCCTTGCAGGTCACCCGCGAGGAGCGCCAGTTCGAGAGCGCCCTGCTGCGGGCCCTGGGTGCCCGGCGTGCCCTGATCCGGCGCCTGGCCGGCGTCGAGTTCCTGCTTCTGGGTGGTGTCGCCGGGCTGCTGGCAGGCGCGGCCGCAACCATTGCCGGGGTGGTGATCGGCCGCCAGCTGTTCGAGCTGGATTACGCGTTCAACCCGTGGTTCCCGCTGATCGGTGCGCTGGTGGGGGCCGTCGTCGTGGCCCTGGCGGGACTGCTGGCGACGCGCCGGCTGTACCGGGTTTCGCCCATGCGACTGCTGCAGGATGCCGAAGAAGGCTAGTTGTTCTGCCTTCGCGTGGGGCCGGACCTCCCCTTTCAGGTTTTCGCACTGCCGCATGGATCGCGGTAGGCTGTTGTCCACTCACTCGTGCCACAACAGGAGCCCATCTTGTATCGAGGATACTGTTTCGAGGAACTGGAAGTGGGCATGACCGCTTCCTTCGGCAAAACCGTCACCGAGGCGGATCTCGCCAACTTCGCGGGTGTCAGCACCGACTTCAATCCGCTGCACATGGACGCGGAGTTTGCCGCCGGCTCGCGCTTCAAGCAGCGGATCGCCCACGGCATGCTGAGCGGCGCCTACCTGTCGGCGGTGCTGGGCATGCAGCTCCCCGGGCCCGGTGCGGTGTACCTGGAGCAGTCCCTGCGCTTCCGCGCGCCGGTCCACATCGGCGACCGCGTGGTGTCGCGAGTGGAAGTCACCGAGCTCATGCCGGAGAAAAACATTGCCACCTTTCGCACCGAATGCCTCGTGGGCAAGAAGCGCGTCATCAGCGGCGAGGCCATCCTGATGGTGCCGTCGAAGGCGGCGCAGGAGGCGGGCGGGGAATGACCCCGGTGGAGAATCTACGGCCGGATGCCTGGGTGGGTGATTTCACCGTGCCGGTGGATTACACGCTGGCGCTGACGGTGGGCCCCCTGTCGCTGACGGTTCACCGCAGCCCGCAGGAGTGGCTGATCCGCCAGCAAAGCAAGGGTGACAGGTATGCCGACCAGGTCACCCTGGAAGAGCGTGAGGAACAGCGCAGCGAGCCCGAGGACCGCACCGAGCAGCGGTTCGTCGTCTCCGGCGACAGCAGCGCGCTGAGCATCAGTGTCCGCCTGCCGGATCGCGGCATCGTCTCGCGTCCGCTGACGCCACTGAGCATTCCCGCCGGCGAGGCAGTGCGGCTGTACCTCAGTTACCCGCTATGGGTGAACGTCGGGGTCGGCGAGCCGCCGCGCTCACTGCTGGAGTTCCCCAGTCTGCGCCTGTCGGACACCTGGTTCGGCGACAACA
>SKYZ01000259.1 GCA_007127625.1 Aquisalimonas sp.
CCACCACGTGCTCGCGGGCCTGGAGCTTCCCCTCCTGGATCCACTGGGCCATCTGCTGGGCGGCCTCGCCATAGCGCCTGGCGTAGTCGAACACCACGAAGCCTTCCATGCGTGCACGGTTGACCAGCAGGGACATGTAGTTGCGCGGCCCCTGCAGGGCATCGGCGTTGTTGTACTGGGAAATGGCACCGCACAGCACCACGCGGGCGTTCAACCGCAGCCGCGCCAGGGCGCCTTCCAGCACCTCACCGCCGACGTTATCGAAGTAGACGTCCACGCCCTTCGGGCAGGCGCGCTTGATGCCCTTGCCCACCGGCTCGGCCTTGTAGTCCACCACGTCGTCGAAGCCAACCCCGCGGGCGAAGTCGCACTTCGCCTGACCGCCTGCCACGCCAATGGCGGTGCAGCCCTTGATCTTCGCTATCTGGCCCACGGTGGCGCCCACCGCACCGGCGGCACCGGAGACCAGCACCGTGTCTCCTTCCTTCGGCTGCCCCACGTCCAGCAGCCCGAAGTAGGCGGTCATGCCGGGCATGCCCAGCACGCCCAGGTAGCGCTCCAGGGGCGCAATGGAGGGATCCACTTCGATGACGCCCTTGCCGTCGCTGACGGCGTAGTGCTGCACGCCGAACATGCCGCTCACGTAGGCACCCTCGCGGAACTGGTCGTTGCGCGACTGCACGACGCGGCCGATGGCACCGGCGCGCATCACCTCACCCAGCTGCACCGGCTCGATGTAGGAGCGGCCCTCGTTCATCCACCCGCGCATGGCCGGGTCCACCGAGTTGTAGAGCACCTTGACCAGGAACTCCCCCTCGCCGGGCTCCGGCACCGGCGCCTCGTTGACTTCGAAGACCTCCGGTGCCGGCTCGCCCACGGGGCGCTGGGCCAGAAGGATCTGCCGATTGGTTTCGCTCATGACTTCTCCTGTTGCGTTATCGAGTATGAACCCGGGTTCACGTCAGTTCTTCAGAACCAGTCCTCCGCCATGGCCAGACAGGTATCGTCCAGCCCGGTCAGCAGGCGACTGTGGTGCTCGATCTGCGGCAGTTCCCAGCGCAGGTAGTACTGCGCTGCCTGGAGCTTGCCGCGGTAGAAGGCCGCGTCGGCGGTGTCCGCATGATGCAGGGCCCGGGCGGCCACGGTGGCCTGGCGCAGCCAGAGCCAGCCGACGACGAAGCGCCCCATGAGATCCAGATAGACCCAGGCATTGGCCAGCACCGGCTCCGGGCCCTGCTTGCCCATGGCTGTCATCAGCTCGCCGGCAGTGCGTTCCACCGTTGCCAGGGCATGCTCCAGGTCCACCGCCAGTGGCGCCGCCAGATCCGTCTCCCGGGCATCGGCGATACTGCCCCGCACGCGCTCCAGCAGCGCCTTGAAACCCGCGCCGTTGTTCTGGGCCATCTTGCGCCCGAGCAGGTCCAGGGCCTGGATGCCGTTGGTACCCTCGTGGATGGGGTTGAGGCGGTTGTCCCGGTAGAACTGCTCCACCGGATAGTCCCGGGTGTAGCCGGAGCCACCCAGGACCTGGATGGCCAGATCGTTGGCCTTGCAGCCGTACTCGGCGGTCCAGGACTTGACAATGGGGGTCAGCAGATCCAGCAGCTCCTGCGCGTGCCCGCGGTCGTCGGCGGACGGCGCCGTGGTACTGTCATCGAACAGAGTGGAGGCGTACAGGCACAGCGCCAGAGCGCCTTCGGCGTAGGCCTTCTGTGCCAGCAGCATGCGCCGCACGTCCGGGTGCTGGATGATGGGCACCTGGCTGCCGCTGCCCTTGGCCGTCACGGGGCGGCCCTGGGGACGCTGGCGGGCGAAGTCCAGGCTGTGCAGGTAACCGGTGTAGGCCAGCATGGCCGCGCCGACCCCCACGCCAATGCGCGCCTCGTTCATCATGTGGAACATGTAGGTGAGCCCCTTGTTGGGCTCGCCCACCAGGTACCCGTGACAGTCGCCGTTGTCGCCGAAGCTGAGCACCGTGGAGGTGGTGCCGCGGTAGCCCATCTTGTGCAGCAGGCCGGCCAGGGTGACGTCGTTGTGCTCCCCCGGCTCGCCGTTCGCGTCGGGGCGGCATTTGGGCACGATGAACAGCGAGATGCCCTTGACTCCGGCCGGCGCCCCTTCGATACGGGCAATCACCATGTGCACGATGTTGTCGGTGATGTCCTGCTCGCCGCCGGAGATGTAGATCTTGTTGCCGACGATGCGGTAGCTGCCGTCGGCCTGCGGGATGGCCTTGGTGCGCAGATCCCCCAGGGAGGACCCGGCATGGGGCTCGGTGAGCGCCATGGTGCCGGCGGAGCGCCCGTCCAGCAGCCGCGGCAGCCACTGGGCCTGCTGCTCGGCACTGCCATGGGCCTTGAGCAGGTTGCCGGCGGCGATGGTGAGCATGGGATAGGCGGCGCTGGCCACGTTGGCGGCGTAGAAGTGGCCCTGGCATGCCTGCTGAATGGTGGTGGGCAATTGCATGCCACCCGCTTCGGCATCGTGATGCGCCGCCAGGAAACCCGCCTCGGCAAATGCCCGCCAGGCTGCCTTGGTTTCCGGAATGGTCTCGGCGACGCCACCCCGGAACACGGGCTCGTTCTCGTCGCCCTTGCGGTTGTGGGGCGCAAACTGCTCCGCGGCGATCTGCCCGGCCGTCTCAAGAGCGGCATCGAAGGTATCGCGGCTATGCTCGGCGAATCGCTCCCGTTGCGTCAGCAACTCGACATTCAGCAATTCATAGAGCTGGAAGCGCAGGTCGCGGGGGTTGATCAGCAGGTCGCTCATGGCTGGATTCCGGGTTACTGGGCGGTCATGCCGCCATCGACGGTAAGGGCGTGGCCGTTGACGAAGCTGGCGGCGTCGGAACACAGCCAGACCACCGCTTCGGCCACCTCTGCCGGCTCCCCGAGGCGTCGCATCGGGGAGTTGCGTACCAGTTTCTCGGCCAGATCACGGCGATCGGCCAGGGAGCGCTCGAACATCTCGGTACGAATGGCGCTGGGGCACACGGCATTCACCCGCACCCCCATGCGCCCGTACTCCAGGGCGGCGGTGCGGGTCAGCCCCACCACGCCGTGCTTGCTGGCCACGTATGGCCCGAACAGGGCCACCCCGACCAGACCAGCCACGGAGGCCAGGTTGACGATGCTGCCCTGGCCCTGGCGCACCATCACCGGCAGCTCGTGCTTCAGGCACAGCCACACGCCCTTGAGGTTGATGTCCTGGACGCGCTCCCAGTCCTCCTCGCCGAAGTCGGCCAGGGCCTGCAGACCGTGCTCGACACCGGCGTTGTTCACCGCGCAGTCCAGCCGGCCGTAGGCGTCCACAGCCGCGGCCACCATGGCCTGCACCTGGTCACTGTGGCGCACGTCGGTGTGGACGAACACGGCCTCGCCACCCGCCTGGCGGACCCGCTCGGCGACACGCCCGCCCTCGCCGGCAATGATGTCCGCAATCACCAGCCGGGCGCCGTCCGCCGCCAGCCGCTCCACCACGGCGCGCCCGATGCCGGACGCACCGCCGGTGACCAGCACCGCCTTGCCGGCGAACCCGGA
>SKYZ01000439.1 GCA_007127625.1 Aquisalimonas sp.
TCAACGAAGGAGGCCTCGGAGGTGACTTCCTCTTCCTTGACCCCGAGCTGCTCGACAACGATCTTCTTGACGCGCTCTTCGATACTGCTCATAAACCCTTACTCCCGATTGAGGCCGGTCCAGAAAACATGCCCGGCGTATTCTATGCAAACAGATTCGTTGTTGCCACAGTCGCCGGCGACTCTGCCGGCAGTGGTTCAGTATGCGACTTTCCGGAAACCGCATTCTTCTCGTTAGCGGCCGGTCGGCCGCGCATTCGTACTCAGCTCATGTACATGCCGCCGTTGACGTGGAGCGTCTGTCCGGTGATGTACTCCCCCGCATCCGACGCCAGGAACACGACCGTGGCGGCAATATGCTCCGGGCGGCCTAATGTGCCCAAGGGGATCTGCTGCGTCAATTCCTGCCGCTGCTCGTCCCCCAGGGCACGGGTCATGTCCGTATCGATGAACCCCGGCGCCACGGCATTGGCGGTAATGCCGCGACTACCCACTTCCCGGGCGATGGACCGGGTATACCCCTGAATCCCCGCCTTGGCTGCAGCATAGTTCGCCTGGCCCGCGTTGCCCATGGCGCCGACCACGGACGAGATGTTGATGATCCGCCCCCAACGGGCCTTCATCATGCCCCGCAGGCAGGCCTTGGTGACGCGATAGACCGAACTGAGATTGGTGTCGATGATGTCGTCCCATTCCTCGTCCTTCATGCGCATCATCAGGTTGTCGCGTGTGATGCCGGCATTGTTGACCAGGATGGTGGGTGTCCCGTATTCGCTGGTGACGCGATCCATCACGTCCTTGATGCTGGCCGGATCGGTGACGTTCAGGGTCATGCCCTGTCCGCTGGCGCCCGACTTGCCGAGATAGGCGCTGATGCCTTCCGCACCCTTGTCGGAAGTGGCCGTGCCGATCACCGTATGCCCCTGTGCGGCCAGCGCTTCGGCGATGGCACGGCCGATACCGCGGCTCGCCCCCGTCACCAGGGCGATACGTGTCTCTGCTGCGCTCATGACTGCCTTCCTTATCCGAGGATTTTCGCCAGTGTGGTCGGGTCAAACACGGGTTTCCCCTCCAAGCGTTTATCGATGCGGCGCGCCAGGCCGGCGAGTACCTTGCCGGGCCCGCACTCCACCAGCGTGGTGACACCCTCATCGGCCAGACGCTGCACGGTTTCCACCCAGCGAACGGGGCAGTGGATCTGCCGGACCAGCCGCTCACGAATGCCGTCGGGATCATCACATGTGCTGACATCCACATTATGGATAACCGGGATGCTTGGTGCGGCAATCCTGACCTCTGCCAGGCGCTGCGCCAGTTTATCCGCGGCAGGTTCCATGAGCGCACAGTGGGAAGGTACGCTCACCGGCAGCGGCATGGCCCGCTTCGCGCCTGCTTCCTTGGCTGCGGCCACCGCACGCTCGACGGCCTGGGCGGCGCCGGCAATGACGACCTGCCCCGGGGCATTGAAATTGACGGCTTCCACCACCTGGCCTTCCGCCGAGGTGCGGCAGACCTCCTGCACCTTGTCGTCGTCCAGCCCGAGAATCGCGGCCATGGCGCCCTGCCCCTGCGGTACCGCTTCCTGCATCAGCCGGCCGCGCTCCGCGACCAGGCTGACCGCGTCGGCGAAATCCAGTGCACCGCCGCAGACCAGTGCCGAATACTCGCCCAGGCTGTGGCCGGCGAGAGCGGCTGGGGGCGGCACGTCGTGCTCCGCCAGCACGCGCCACACGGCGACGCCGGCCGCCAGCATCGCTGGCTGGGTCAGATCCGTGCGGTTGAGTTCATCCTCCGGGCCGTTGCTGACCAGGTCCCAGAGATCCCGGCCCAGGGCCTCGGAGGCCTCGGCGAAGGTCTGCTGTACACACGGATGGGCCTCGGCCAGTTCACCCAGCATGCCCACCGACTGGGAGCCCTGCCCGGGGAACACGAACGCCGTTGTACTGCTCATGAGTGTTTCTCCCCTCGTGCCGGCTGCGTTCGTTGCGCAGCTCAGTAGCGAATCAGTGCCGAACCCCAGGTGAACCCCCCGCCGAAGGCTTCCAGCAGCAGTAACTCGCCGCGCTGGATGCGGCCATCGCGAACCGCCGTATCCAGCGCCAGCGGGATGGAGGCAGCCGAGGTGTTGCCGTGCTCGCCCACGGTCTGGACCACCTGTTCCATGGGCAGACCGAGTTTCTTGGCGGTGGCCTGGATGATGCGGATGTTCGCCTGGTGCGGAATCAGCCAGTCCACGTCGGCCTTCTCCAGGCCGTTGGCTTCCAGGGTTTCGTCGACGATCCGCCCCAGCGTCCGCACGGCGACCTTGAACACTTCGTTGCCGCGCATCTTCAGCTTGGCCCTACTCCCCTGCAGCGCATTCTGACCCTGCGACACGCCCCAGGGCACGTTCAGCAGATCCTCGCAGCCACCGTCCGCGTGAAGGTGGGTACTGAGAATGCCGGCCTCATCGGTGGCTTCCAGGACCACGGCCCCGGCACCGTCCCCGAACAGCACGCAGGTGCCGCGGTCGTTCCAGTCGATGATCCGACTCATGGTCTCGGCGCCGATGACCAGGGCAGTGCGTGCACCACCTGTGCGGATAAAGCGGTTGGCCACATCCAGGGCATAGACGAAGCCGGAGCAGGCAGCCGAGACATCGAACGCCACGGCGCCAGGAGTGATGCCGAGTCCGGCCTGGATCAGGCAGGCGGTGCTTGGGAAGATGCGATCCGGCGTACAGGTGCCGAGCACCACCAGGTCGATGTCCGTCGGCTGCAGGCCGGCGGCGTCCAGGGCGCGGGATGCTGCGATCATGGCCAGATCGCGGCAGGTCTGATCATCCGCGGCGATGCGCCGTTCATGAATCCCGGTGCGCTCACGGATCCAGCGATCACTGGTGTCGACCAACTCCTCCAGTTCGGCGTTGGTCATCACCCGTTCCGGCAGGTAGCTCCCTGTCCCCTTGATGCGCGCGTATGTCACGTGTCCTGCCTTTCCGAAAGCAGCTGGTCAAGACGTTCGTCGATCAGCGACGGCACGCCTGCGTCGGCCTCCATCATGGCGGTCTCGATGGCGTGACTGAACGCCGTGATGTCGGCGCCGCCGTGACTCTTGAGCACGATACCACGCAGGCCGAGCAGACTTGCACCATTGAACTGCCGTGGATCAATGCGCCTGCGAAGGCGGCGAAGCACCGGCAGGGCGATCAGCCCGGCAAGCCGAGAGAGCGGCGAGCGCCGGAACTCTTCGCCCATGTAGCGGGCGATGATCGACGCCACTCCTTCGCTGGTCTTGAGCGCGACATTGCCGACGAAGCCGTCACAGACGATGATGTCGGCGGTGCCCTTGAAGATGTCGTCGCCCTCGACGTAACCGACATAATTCAGCCGGCTGCCGGCGAGGATCTGGGCCGCCTGCTTGACCTGATCGTTACCCTTAATCTCTTCCTCGCCGATGTTGAGCAGCCCCACCCGCGGGCGGTCCATGCCATCCAGGGCCTCGGCGAGCACTGACCCCATGACGCCGAACTGGAACAGA
>SKYZ01000379.1 GCA_007127625.1 Aquisalimonas sp.
CGTAGGTGACGATCTTGCTGGTGACCACCTCCTCGTAGGCGGCGCTGATGAGGTCGGCCGCCTCGGACCAGCCGATGTGGTGGAGCATCATGACGCCGGAGAACAGCAGCGAACCGGGGTTGACCTTGTCCTGATTGGCGTACTTGGGCGCGGTGCCGTGAGTGGCCTCGAACACGGCGACGTTATCGCTCATGTTCGCACCCGGAGCGATGCCCACGCCGCCCACCTCGGCGGCCACGGCGTCGGAGAGGTAGTCGCCATTGAGGTTCATGGTGGCAATGACGTCGAACTCGTTGGGCCGCAGCAGCATCATCTGGAAGATGATGTCGGCGATGCGGTCCTTGATCACCACCTTGCCCTCGGGGCGTTTGCCGCCATAGGTGGAGTAGAGCTCTTCCTCGGTGATGGTGACATCACCGAACTCGTCCCGCGCCAGTTCATAGCCCCAGGAGCGGAATGCCCCCTCGGTGAACTTCATGATGTTGCCCTTGTGGACCAGGGTCACGCTTTCACGGTTGTTGTCGATGGCGAACTGGATCGCCTTGCGCACCAGACGCTTGGTACCGAACTCGCTGATGGGCTTGACGCCGAGGCCGGCGTCTTCGAAGAAGCGCTCGCCCATCTCGTTGCGCAGGAAGTCCGCGACCTTGCGATTGTCGTCGGTGCCGGACTGGTATTCGATGCCGGCGTAGACGTCCTCGGTGTTCTCGCGGAAGATCACCACGTCCACGTCTTCCGGATGGCGCAGCGGCGAGGGGACGCCGGCGTAATGGCGGACCGGTCGCACGCAGGCGTACAGATCCAGGTCCTGGCGCAGCGCCACGTTCAGGGAACGAAAGCCGCCGCCCACCGGGGTGGTGAGGGGACCCTTGATGGACACCAGCAGATCCTTCAGCGCTTCCTTGGTCTCGCTCGGGAAGTAGTCGCCGTCGTACAGGCCGGCGGCCTTTTCGCCCATGAACAGCTCGGCCCAGTGGATCTTGCGCTTGCCGCCGTAGGCCTTTTCCACGGCGGCATCCCAGATGCGCATGGACGCGTTGGTGATGTCCGGCCCGATGCCGTCACCTTCCACGTAGCCGAGAATGGGATTGTCGGGAACCTGGATCTGGCCGTCTTTGACGGAGATCTTTTCGCCGCCGCTGGGATAAGAGATGTGTCCGGTCATGCGTCCTCCTCTAATGGTTCAGGCCACGCCCCGTGAGGACTTTTGGTCCCGACACCCGGTTAGGGCGCCACGGGACGTGGCCGGGCGGCTTCAGCGGGCAAAGTCGCCCCTTTCAGCCTGAGTATAACCGTTGCGCCGGAGGCCGGCGGGCGGCAGTCCTGGTGGGCGGCCGCGTATCAATTCGTTGTGAGGCGCACCGGGGCGGAGCGATCAACGCGAACGGAGGAGAATCCGGGCTCCTGCCGTTTTGCGGTTCTGGAGCCGTCCCGCGGATCGTTGGCAACGCACCTGTGGCGGAAGCTCATTCTGCCCCGGGCGTCGGGAGCGTTCAAGCGAGGCCAATCTTGCGGACCAAGGGGCAGCCGGATGCACAACCGGGCGGCCGCCTCCATCGACACCCCCTTGGGGCCTGTCTACAATACCTTGCCGGCGATTCCCGCAGGCATTGCGAGCGAGGAGGACGAGTCATGACCCGCGAAGTTGTTGTGGTTGGAGCGACACGGACGGCCATTGGCACCTACGGAGGGGGGCTGAAGGATGTCTCCCTCGGGGATCTGGCGGCCGACGTGCTGCGGGAGTCCGTGCGCCGCGCCGGCGTCGATCCTGAGCAGGTGGGGCACGTGGTGTTCGGTAACGTCATTCACACCGAACCCCGGGACATGTACCTGGCGCGGGTGGCCACCATCAACGGGGGGCTGGCGCAGAACACCCCGGCGTTGACCCTCAACCGCCTCTGCGGCAGCGGTCTGCAGGCCATTGTCACTGCGTCGAGCTATATCCGCAGCGGTGATGCCGACTGCGTGGTGGGCGGTGGTGCCGATGCCATGTCCCGTGCACCCTACTGGCTGCCCACCGGGCGCTGGGGTCAGCGCATGGGCGACGGCGTGATGCTGGACGCCATGGTCGGGGCGCTCACGGACCCCTTTGACAAGTGCCACATGGGCATCACCGCCGAGAACGTGGCCGAGAAGTGGGGCGTGAGCCGTGAGGACCAGGACGCCCTGGCCGCCGAGAGCCATCGCCGTGCCGCGGACGCCATCGATGGTGGCCGGTTCAAGGAGCAGATTCTTCCCGTCGAGATCAAGAGTCGCAAGGGCACCAAGGTGTTCGATACCGACGAGGGCCCGCGCCGGGATACCAACCTGGACGCCCTGTCCGGCATGAAGCCAGTGTTCAAGCGCGATGGCGGCACCGTGACCGCGGGCAACGCGTCATCGCTGAACGACGGCGCCGCCGCGGTGACCATGATGGAGGCCGGCGCTGCCCAGCAGGCCGGGCTCAAGCCCATGGGGCGGCTGGTGGATGCCACCGTGGCCGCCGTCGATCCGAAGTACATGGGCATCGGTCCGGTGCCGGCAGTGCGCACGCTGCTGGAGCGTACCGGGGTCAACCGTGACGCCATCGACGTCTGGGAGATCAACGAGGCGTTTGCCGCCCAGGCCATCGCGGTCTGTCGTGATCTGGAACTCGACATGGACAAGGTCAACCCCAACGGCAGCGGCATCTCCCTGGGCCATCCCATCGGTGCCACCGGCGCCAACCTCACCGTCAAGGCGCTGTACGAGCTACAGCGCACCGGCGGGCGCTACGCCGTGGTGACCATGTGCATCGGCGGCGGCCAGGGCATCGCGGCGCTGTACGAGCGGATGTGATGCCTCCCCGGGGCGCGTCGCTCGGGCGCGCCCCGTCTCCGGACCCTCTTGCCGTAGGACGGACCTGTAGGGCGGACCTTCAGGTCCGCCGTTCATGCTTCGATGAGCCGCCTTGGCTTCTATATCTTGAGACGGCGGACCTGAAGGTCCGCCCTACAGGCCCGCCCTACGATTGTTCAAGGTCATCGAGAATACGAGCCGGCGGCGCCTGATCCCGTCAACCTTTCTGGATTCCTCATGCGCATCATCTCCTTGAACTGCAACGGCATCCGTGCCGCTGCCCGCAAGGGGCTCTTCGACTGGTTGCCCGCCCAGGACGCCGATGTGGTCTGCCTGCAGGAGATCAAGGCCAATGCCGACCAGCTCGCGGCCGATCCTTTCTATCCCGACGGTTACCACGTCTACCTGCACTCCGCGGAGAAGAAGGGCTACAGCGGCGTGGCGATCTACGCGCGGCGTGAGCCCGACCAGGTGATCCATGGGCTGGGTTGGCCCGATTTCGATGCGGAAGGACGGCTGATCGAGGCGCGCTTCGGCAGCCTGTCCGTCATGTCGCTGTACTTCCCGTCCGGGACGTCGGGCACCGAGCGCCAGGGGGTCAAGGAAAGGTGGATGCAGGATTTCCTGCAACACCTCCGTGCCTGGATGGACGATGATCGCGAGTACATCATCTGCGGCGACTGGAATATCGCGCACC
>SKYZ01000184.1 GCA_007127625.1 Aquisalimonas sp.
GAAGCGCTGCCCGGCCGCGGACGTCACCCCCCGGTTTCAGCTCCGCATCGCCGATGGCGGCGATGGGGGACTGCGCCAGGATGTCCCGCGCCCATTCCAGAGCATCCACCAGCCGTTCAGCGTCGGCATCCACGGACAGGTAGTCGGGATCGATACGCGGTGACATCTGCGGCTGGCCAGTATGCAGCCCGACGCGGCCGCGACTCTCCGGACGCAGGAAACAGGTCCGCAGCGTATACCCGTAGCCTGCCATTGTGCGCCGAAGGTCCAGTCCGTGATCGTCCTCGATGGCTGGCAGAAAATGCATCTGCAGATCCGGGATCTCGTCGGCCGCGCTGCTATGCAGGAACGCGCCCGCCTCGGCCAGATTGCTGCACAGCTCCCCGCGGCCGTGCCGTAGGTAGTCCCACAGCCCCCGCAAGCCTCGTGGCAGGTAACTGGGGTGGAAGGAAATGCCGCGTCGATCCTTGGTGCCCCAGACCACGGAGACATCCAGGTGGTCCTGCAAGTTCGCGCCCACCCCGGGAAGGTCATGGCGCACGGCCACGCCTGCGGCTTCGAGTTCCCGGGGTGAGCCGATGCCGGAGAGCTGCAGGATGTGCGGAGTACACACGGCACCAGCGGCAAGGATGACCTCGGTACTGGCCATCACGCTGTAGCGATGACGGCCCTTACTGTAGACCACGCCGGTGATCCGACCCCCCTCCTGGAGCAGCTGGTGGACCGGGGCACCGGTGATCACGGTCAGATTGCGACGCTGGCGCACCGGGTCCAGGTAGGCCCGGGCGTTGCTGCAGCGCTGCCCGCCCTCCTGCATGACGTGGTAGGGGCCAACGCCCGTCTGTGTGGCCGCGTTGAAATCAGGATTGTACGGAATGCCGGCAGTCACGGCGGCGTCGACAAAGGCCTGACAGAACGGGTTGAACGTCCGCAGCGGCTCCACCGACAGCGGGCCGCTGTCTCCATGCCAGGCATCCGCGCCACCGGCGAATCGCTCGGAGCGCCGGAAGTACGGCAGCATGGACTGCCAGTTCCAGCCGGTGGCGCCATCGGCTTCCCAGGCGTCATAGTCCGCCGGATGCCCCCGGGTGTAGCACATGGCGTTGATGGCGCTGCTGCCACCCAGAGTGCGCCCGCGCGGCCAGAACAGCCTGCGGTTATTCAGCCGCGCCTGCGCCTCGGTGCGGTAGGCCCAGTTGAACCGCCGGCTGCGCATGAGGCCAGTAATACCCACTGGCACCCGGATCAGCGGATTCCAGTCCGGCGGCCCCGCCTCCAGCAGGCAGACCCGCACGTCGGGATCTTCGCTCAGGCGGTTGGCGAGGACGCACCCGGCCGATCCGCCGCCGATGATGAGATAGTCCACGGCCTCGGCCACGGTCGATTCCTCCCTGATCTTCGTTGTTGGGATTCCTGCTTTCTACGATCGTCCCGGCCCGGATGCCTTGAATCAGAAGGTCATCCGTTGTTGTTCCCGCCGCCACCGAAACGGGCGAACACCTCCTGGGCCTCCGGGTGGCGACAGTTCTCCACGAAGGCCGCCAGGGCCGCGGCATCGTGGGTCTCCGCATCGGCCAGGACCAGGCTACGAAAGAACGCCTTGGTCGCCCGTGCCGAGGCCTGCGGCAGGGCGGCAATGCGTTCGGCCAGCTCCAGGGCCGTGGTCTGCGCCTCGCCGCTTGCGCTGGTGTAGTCGGCAATGCCCAGCTCCCGTGCGGCACACCCGTCAAGCCGTTCATGGCCCCAGGTCAGCCGGCGTGCCGTTACCGGCCCGACACGCGCAGCCAGGGTACTGAGCCCCCAGGGCGGCAGGAAACCGCTGGGCACTTCCGCAAGATTCCAGATGGCGTCCTCGGCGCTCACCACCAGATCACAGGACGTGGCAAGAATGAACCCACCGCCGAAGGCATGCCCCTCCACCGCCGCCAGCACCGGGGTCTCCAGCAGCCCCAACCGGCGTGCGAGGGCCCCGGCCCGGCGATGGAGATCGGCCAGGGTCGGCTCGTCGCACTGGCTCATCTCCTTCAGGTCGCTGCCCGCACAGAAGCTTGGCGGGGCGCCGGTCAGAACAATGGCACGGACAGCCTCGTCGCCGTCCAGGGCTACAAGGGTTTCTTCCAGTCTGCCCACCAGGGCCGCGGACAGTGCGTTCAAGCGCTCCGGCCGGTTCAGGGTCACCAGGCCAACAGCCCCCTCCCTGTCCTGCCTGATCACAGGACCACCTCCAGCATTCGCGGGCCATGTTCGCGCATGGCGGCGGCGAAGTGGGTGTTGAAGGCGTCCGTGCTCTCGATGCGATGGGCCTCCACGCCCATGCCCCGGGCGAGGGATGTCCAGTCCAGCTCCGGGTTGCCGATGTCCATCAACGCCCGGGCGCTGGCGCCGACCTCGCCCAGCCCGAGCCGGTCGAATTCGTTATGCAGGATGCGGTAGCTGCGATTGGCGTAGACCACGATGGTGATATCCAGCCGTTCGCGGGCCATGGTCCACAGGGACTGGACGTTGTACATGCCGGCACCGTCCGCCTGCAGGCACAGCACTTTGCGATCAGGACAGGCCACGGCAGCGCCGATACCCATGGGCAGCCCCCCGCCCAGCGCACCCCCCGTCAGCGACAGCCAGTCGTGGGGCGGGCAACCCGCCGTCGCCTCGGGCAGACCACCGCGGGAGGTGACCGCCTCGTCAGAGACGATGGCGCCTTCGGGCAGATGGGCAGCGATGCTCTGCCCCACCGTCTGCGGGGTGAGGTCCCCGGAGGCGGGCTCGGGCACGGAGGACGCCTGCACCGTTGCACCGTCGGTGGCGGCGCCCAGCCGGTGGCATAACTGCTCCAGGGCACCAACGGAATCCTCACCCGGAGCCGCCAGGGTGTGGATGTGACAGGAGTCCGGCGTCAACCAGCTGGGCTGATCCGGGTAGGCGAAAAACCCCACCGGCGGTACCGTCTCCACCAGAATCAGATGTGTGGCCTCGCCCAGCAGTGCCGCCCCCTGATCCGGATAGCGCGGAAAGCGCTCCACGGGACTGCGACCGGCACCCCGCTGGAGGCGGGGGGTGAAGGTATCGGCAAACACCCGGGCACCGGTGGCATTGGCCAGACGACTGGCAGCCTCCAGGCCATCCGCGCGCACCGCGGCACCGTTCATGAGCACCACGACGGGCTCCCCGGAGCGCAGGACCTTTTCCAGATGGTCGAGCACCGCTTGATCAACCTTGGGGCGCCGGGTCGGCTCCAGCGCCGGCGCCGGCTCACCCGCCTCGTTCCAGCTGCAGTCGGCGGGCAGGATCAGGCTGGCAATCTGCCCCGGGGGGCCGTGGGCGGCCCGCACCGCGTCGCGCGCATCCGTCGCCAGCAGACGGGAGGAGGCGCAGGTCCGCAGCCAGCCGGACACCGGACGCGCGTAGGCGACCACATCCGAGGCCAGGGGCGTCTCGTACTGCCGATGCCAGGTGGCATGTTCGCCCACCACGTTGACAATGGGCGTACGCGCCCGCATGGCGTTGTGGAGTTGGGACAGCCCGTTGCCAAGGCCTGGCCCAAGATGAAACAGCGTGGCCGCGGGCTTGTCTGCCATGCGGGCATAGCCGTCGGCGGCACCGGCGACGACACCCTCGAACAGCCCCAGCACCGGGCGCATCCCCGGCACCCGATCCAGGGCTGCCACGAAGTGCATCTCGGAGGTCCCCGGATTGGCGAAGCAGGTATCAACGCCGCTGTTCAGAAGCGTGCGTAACAGCGTTTCTGCACCATTCATGACTCTCTCCCCTGTGACCGGATCGGCCGCGTTCTTGTTATGTACCGACGCCGCGCCGCCGGCTCCGCCAGCGATCAGCGCACGAGTGCCCGCTCTGCGCAGGCCCTTTCAGTTTATGAACCATCAGTTGAACGCAAGAGGGACGCGCCGTCAAAGGCCGCAAAGGATCAGCCCAGCACGCCCTTCTCTCGCAGGGCGGCGATTTCCTCGGTGGAGTGGCCAAGCAGATCGCGCAGGACCTTATCCGAATGCTCGCCAAGCTCCGGTGCCGGTGCGTGATCACCCAGCGGCGTGGCGGAGTAGCGGATCGGGTTGGCCACGCCGGGGATGGTTCCCAGTTCGGGGTGGTGGGTGTAGGTCTGCATGCCGCGGGCTTGGATCTGGGGATCGTCGAAAACCCTGTCGATGCTGTTCACCGGGCCGCAGGGCACGCCCGTGGCTTCCAGGTCCCGCAGCCAGTCATCCGTGGTGCGGGTGCGGAACACGGCAGCAAGCTCGGGGATCAGCGCATCCCGGTGTGCGACCCGCCCGGCATTGGTGGTAAAGCGGTGATCCGCGGGCAGGTCGGGTCGCCCCATGACTTCGCCCAGGCGCAGGAACTGGTCGTCGTTGCCGACGGTGAGCACCAGATAGCCATCCCGGGTGGGGAAGGTCTGGTAGGGCACGATGTTGGGGTGGGCGTTGCCCATGCGTTGCGGCACCTGCCCGCCCACCAGGTAGTTCATGGCCTGGTTTGCCAGGGTGGCCACCTGGACGTCCAGCAGCGCCAGGTCGATGTGCTGGCCTTCGCCGGTGCGCTCACGGTGGGCCAGCGCCGCAAGACTGGCCACGGTGGCGTACATGCCGGTGAGAATGTCGGTGAGGGCAACCCCCACCTTGGTGGGCTCGCCACCCTGATCGTCCGGCGCGCCGGTAATGCTCATGAGGCCGCCCATGGCCTGGAGCAGAAAGTCGTAACCAGCACGCTCGCGATACGGTCCGGTCTGGCCGAAACCGGTAATGGAGCAGTAGATGAGCCCCGGATTCACGGCCTGGAGGCTGTCGTAGTCGAGCCCGTACCGGGCCAGGCCGCCCACCTTGTAGTTCTCCAGCAGAATGTCGCTCTGTGCCGCCAGCTCCTTCACCAACGCCTGGCCCTCGGGGCGCGTGATGTCGATGGCGACAGAGCGCTTGCCGCGATTGGCAGAGAGGTAGTAGGCGGACTCGGTATCGTTGCCGTCCGCGTCCTTGAGGTAGGGCGGCCCCCAGCCACGCGTGTCATCACCCCGTCCCGGCCGCTCGACCTTGATCACCTCGGCGCCGAGATCGGCGAACAGCTGGCCGGCCCAGGGGCCGGCGAGGATGCGGCTCAGGTCGAGGACTCTGACGTGGCCGAGAACGGTGGTCATGACCTTGCACTCCTGGGTTTCAAACTGACTGGGCTTACGGGAGGGGTGGCGCAGGCGGGTGGTGGTCTCGGTTGGGCTCCACTCAGCCACATACAGCACGTAGGGTGGACCTTCAGGTCCACCGTTACCCGCCCTCGATGTGCCGCCTTGGCCTGCGAATCTGGTGAAGGCGGACCTGAAGGTCCGCCCTACGGGTTGATGCACCGAATCACCGTTGATCGAGGCCGTTAACGGTGCATCAAGATGCACCCTACGCACCGCGGCAGCAGGAATCACGTTGCCATCAAAAACGGGGCGTCCCGCTGGGAGCGCCCCGTTTCTGAACCGGAGGTTCGCAACGAACTCAGCGAACCTTGTCCAGCTCCTTCGAGAACTCCGGAACGGCCTCGAACAGGTCCGCCACCAGGCCGTAGTCGGCCACCTCGAAGATCGGGGCCTCCTCGTCCTTGTTGATGGCGACAATCACCTTCGAGCCTTCCATGCCGGCCAGGTGCTGGATGGCGCCGGAGATACCTACCGCCAGGTACAGATCCGGGGCGACGATCTTGCCGGTCTGGCCCACCTGATAGTCGTTAGGCACGAAGCCGGCGTCCACCGCTGCGCGGGAAGCCCCCAGGGCGGCGTTGAGCTTGTCGGCCACTTCTTCCAGGATCTTGAAGTTTTCGCCGCTGCCCATGCCGCGACCACCCGAAACCACGACCTTGGCGGACGTGAGCTCCGGACGGTCGGACTTGGTCAGCTCCTGGCTGACGAAATCGGCCACGCCGCTGTGCTCCAGCGCGTCTACCGATTCCACCGATGCGGAACCACCCTCGGCCGCCGCCGGATCGAAGGCCGTCGGGCGGACGGTGATCACCTTGATACTGTCGGTGGCCTGCACCGTGGCCATGGCGTTACCGGCATAGATCGGCCGCACGAAGGTGTCTTCGGACTCCACGCTGGTGATCTCGGACACCTGGGCCACGTCCAGCAGTGCCGCCACACGAGGCATCATGTTCTTGCCGAACGTAGTGGCCGGGGCCAGTACATGCCCGTAATTGCTGGCCATGGAAGAGACCAGGCTGGCCAGATCCTCGGCGAGGCCGTGCTCGTAGTGCGGCGCATCGGCGAGCAGCACTTTGCTGACACCGTCGACTTTCGCCGCGGCATCGGCCACCGCACTGCAGTCCTTACCGGCGACGAGCACATGCACATCGCTGCCGATGGCCTTGGCGGCACTCACCGTACCCAGCGTCGACGACGCCAGGTTCGTGTTGTCATGTTCTGCTACGACAAGAATGGTCATCTCAGATCACCTTCGCTTCGTTCTTGAGCTTGTCGACGAGTTCAGCTACGTCCGCCACCTTGATGCCGCCCTGGCGCTTCGGCGGCTCGGAGACCTTCACGGTCTTCACGCGGGGCGTGGTGTCCACCCCCAGCTCATCCGGCGTCATGGTGTCGAGCTGCTTCTTCTTGGCCTTCATGATGTTCGGCAGCTTGGCGTAGCGCGGCTCGTTGAGGCGCAGGTCGGTGGTGACCACCGCCGGCAGCTTCAGGGACACCGTTTCGGCGCCGCCGTCGATCTCGCGGGTGACCTGGACCTTGCCATCCTGGACGTCCACTACCGAGGCAAACGTCCCCTGGCCCCAGCCCATCAGCGCGGCAAACATCTGGCCGGTCTGGTTGGCATCGTCGTCGATGGCCTGCTTGCCCAGGATCACCATGTCAGGGTTTTCCTTCTCGGCCACCGCCTTGAGCATCTTGGCCACCGCGAGCGGCTCCAGCGCATCGCTGGTTTCCACCAGGATGCCGCGATCACCACCCATGGCCAGCGCCGTGCGAATGGTCTCCTGGCACTGGCTGACACCCATGGAAACGACGACCACCTCTTCGGCAACGCCCTTTTCCTTGAGCCGCACGGCCTCCTCGACGGCGATTTCGTCGAAGGGATTCATGGACATCTTGACGTTGGCGGTTTCTACGCCGCTGCCGTCCGCTTTCACGCGGACTTTCACGTTGTAGTCCACCACGCGCTTCACGGGCACCAGAATCTTCATAGCATCTCCATTCTGCGTTAGTGCGCTTGGCGACAGTCGAGTGATTCAATCGCGCCGGCCTTGCCGACTGTTCCGCTATGCGAAATCGTGTTTCGCTACAGTGCGATGAGCATAGATAAGCATCTGATCGGTGTCAAATTGCACCGGCGATGACCCGGGCTGGTGACACGACACGACGCATTGTACATAAGGCGCACCTGCTGTCGCTTGCCCGGCTGCGAAATGCACCTTCGGGATTGTGCCCCAACCGGGGATCCGGTACACGACGATTACGACGTGTTATATTGTTGCACAAGCAAGACGGAGCTGGCGCCATGAGCACGACAGTGGTAACACCGTTCAAGCACGAAGGCCATGATCACGATCATTGCGTGGACGACGCCCTTGCCCGTGCGGAACGGCAGTGCGAGCGACGCGGCGTCCGGTTGACGCCGATCCGGCGGCGGGTGCTGGAACTCATCTGGCGCCGGCACGAGCCCATGAAGGCCTACGATCTCCTGGATATGCTGCGTGCGGAGCGGCGCAGCGCCGCACCACCGACGGTATATCGCGCGCTGGATTTTCTGCTGGAGGAAGGCCTGATCCACCGCATCGAATCCCTGAATGCCTATGTGGGATGCGGTGACCCCGACCGTCCCCACGTGGGGCAGTTCCTGATCTGCAGGCACTGCAATGCCGTGGCCGAGATGAACGATGCCGATGTCCACAAGGTACTTGCGGACAAGGCCGGCGATCTCGGTTTCCAGGTGGGCACGCAGACCATCGAGATCAATGGCCTTTGCCCCATCTGCCGTGACCAGGGGCACGCCCTGAACGCGGTCTGAAGTTTCTCCTCGAGATGCCGGCTGACCGCGCGGTCGGCTTGCCCCTGACCGGTATCCGTCATAAGGTTATCCGGCCTGCACTAACGTACACGGAGAAGTTCCTCGTCATGCGTGCACTCACCCGGCGGCTCGGTTTCGTCCTCTGTTTCGGCGGTGTCTCCCTGATCGCCGCCCAGACCGCCATTCCCAACGACACCATGGACCTCAGCGAGGCCTACCGCCTCGCGGTGGAGCAGGACCCGCAACTGCGCGCCGCCCAGGCACGCCTGCGCGCCAGCGAGGAACTCGGCAATCAGGCCCGCGCGCTGTTCCTGCCCGACATCAATGTCCAGGCGGGAGCAAACCAGAACTGGGAAAACTCCCAGCTCGGCGACCAGTCCAGGAACAGCGTTGACTACCAGAGCTGGTCCGCCGGCGTTGAGCTGGTGCAGCCGCTGTTCCGCCGCGAGAGCTTCGCCATTGCCGACCAGAACGAGATCCTCCAGGACCAGGCCGGGCTGCAGTACGCCCAGAGCCAGCAGGACATTCTGCTGCGTGTCAGCGAGGCCTACTTCGACCTGTTGCTGGCCCAGGACACCCTGGAATTCACGGAAGCGGAACTGGAGGCGGTGGAGTCGGAACTGCGGCGGGCCGAGCGCGCCCTGGAGGTCGGTAGCGGCACTGTCACCGACCGCGACGAGGCGCGGGCCAGGGTGGACCAGGTGGAGGCCCAGCGCCTGCGGGCCCAGAACGATCTGCAGATCGCCCGGGAGAATCTGCGCAGCCTCATCGGGCGCCCCCCCGCTGAACTGGTGGGCCTGCGCGAGGACTTCACTGCCCAGCCACCCTCCCCCGATTCGCCGGAAGTCTGGGCGGACCGCGCCGAGCGCAACAACCTCACGGTGCGCCTGTCCGAGGGCGCGTTCCGCCGGTCCCGGGCCGAGATCCGCAGGATCGAGGGGGAGCGCAGCCAGCGGGCGGATTTCGTCGCCAGTTACGGCCGCAACTACCAGAGCGACAGTCTCGGCTTTGGCCAGCAGCAGCAACCGGGCATCGACGGCGAGATCGACAGCGAACAGACCCAAGTGGGCATCAGCGTCACCATGCCCCTGTATACCGGCGGGCGCATCGGATCCCAGTCCCGCGAAGCCCAGGCGGAACGCGATGCCTTCTTCGAGGAGTCCATCGACGCCAAGCGCCAGGCCCGCCTGCAGGCGGAATCCGCCTACCTCAACCTGGTGTCGAACCTGCGCCAGATCAGCGCGCTGGAGCAGGCGCTGGAATCGGTTCGCAGCACCGAACGCTCCACCCGGCGTGGTCTGGAGGTCGGACTGCGCACCACCCTGGATGTGCTCAACATCCAGCGGGACCGCTTCGCCACCAAGCGGGATCTGGCCGAGGCCCGCTACAATTACCTGCTGAACTACCTGCAGCTGCAGGTCGCCGTGGGCTCCGGGCTGGACGGCTCCACCGTGGACGACGTGAACTTCTTCCTCGCCGGTGACGGCAACACGGAGTAATCCGCCGTGGCAGCAGCGCGTGTGCCTGCCGCCCTCCGCCTGATTGTGTGGCCGGTGCTGGCGCTGACCGGCCTGCTGACCCTGGGGGGCTGCGCGTCGTTCACTGCCATGGATGCCGACGAAGCGTTCAGCACTCCCCCGGAGGCGGTTGAACTCACTGACGTGCCCTACCATCCCCAGGAGGCTCTGCAGTGCGGGCCCGCGGCGCTGGCAGAGATGCTCGGCTGGAGCGGCCATGAGACAACGCCGGGAGCCCTGAAGGGCGATCTGTTCATCCCCACCCGCGAAGGCACTCTGCAGACCGAGATCCTCGCCCAGGCACGCATCCGGAACCGGGTGGCGTACCGCATACCAGGAACCTTCGACGCCCTGCTGGAGGAACTCCACGCCGGCCACCCGGTGATGGTGTTCCAGAACCTCGGTATGGCGTGGCTGCCGGTGTGGCACTACGCCGTGCTGGTGGGCTACGACCCGGAGGACGAGGCGTTCATCCTCCGCTCCGGCGAGCACGAGCGCCACAAGAGCCCTCTCGACCGCTTCCGGCGCACCTGGGAACGGGCCGACCAGTGGGCCGTGGTGATCATGCCTCCGGATCGTCTGCCGGCGACGGCGCAACCCACCTCGTGGCTGCGGGCGGCCCATGACCTGGAGACCATCGGCCGCGCGGAAACCGCGGAGGTCGCCTACCGTACGGGCCTTGAGCGCTGGCCCGGGCACGGGGGCCTGCACGTGGCCCTGGTCAACCTGCTGCATGCCAAGGGGGCTGCCGACGCGGCGGAAACCGCCGCCCGGCAGGGCCTGGACCAGGCCGATTCCCGTCGCGACGTGCTACGGAACAACCTGGCAATGCTGCTGCTCGAGCGCGGTGCGTGCGACGAGGCCGAGGAGCTCGCGCGGGACGCCGTCGCCGACGCGGACGGACCCTTCGCCGAAAACTTCCGCCGCACGCTGGAGAACATCCAGCAGCGCAAGCACAACGACGACGACTGCGACTGACTCCGGGGCGCTGGTCAAGCCGGATGGTGCACGCTGGTACACTCCCGTCAGTATCCAACCCCCAGCAATGTTTCCCTCACCAACGGAGGTCGCCGATGGACGAACAAACCCGCACCGAACTGGAAGCCGCCGCATTCCGCCAGCTGGTCAGCCACCTGCGGGAGCGCACCGACGTGCAGAACCTGGATCTCATGAACCTGGCCGGCTTCTGCCGCAACTGCCTCTCCAAGTAGTCCCGGGTCGCTGCCGAGGAGCGCGGGCTGGAGATGACCGATGATCAGGCGAAGGAAATCGTCTACGGCATGCCGTACAGCGAGTGGAAGGACAAGTACCAGAAGTAACGATCCGATGGTCCTGTCTCTGCCGGCGTGCGGCACGCCCCGATATGATATAAAATAACGGGCTTTCCGAAACCAGACCCGTTCCCGCATGCCGCGCCTTGTCATCGCCGCCACCGCCGGGCTGTTCCTGCTGTCCGGGTTCGCCGCCCTGGTCTACCAGGTGCTCTGGGTCCGGGAACTCGGGCTGCTGTTCGGCAACACCGCCCAGGCTGCCGCCCTCGCCATCGCCATCTTCTTCGCCGGCCTCGCCGCCGGCGGGTGGATCTGGGGCCGAATCGCGCCGCGGGTCCGCTCCCCCCTGAAAGCCTTCGGCTTCCTGGAGATGGGCGTGGCGGCCACCGCCCTGGGCCATTTCTTCCTGCTGGACCTCTACCACGCCATCTACCCGACCCTGTTCACGGCGGCACACGGGACGGACTGGGCGGTCATCGCCCTGCGTGTGGGGCTCGGAGCCCTGGTTCTGTTCCCGCCGGCGTTCCTCATGGGCGGCACCCTGCCGATGATGGGCCAGCACATGGTGCGCCTCACCGGCCGGCTGTCCACCACCGGCACCGCCGTTTACGCCCTCAACACCTTTGGCTCGGCAATGGGTGCTCTCGCCGCCGGGTTCATGCTGCCACCGCTGCTCGGCTTCAACGGCGCCTACATGCTGGCCATCGGTATTGACCTGGGAGTCGGCCTGGCGGCGTTGGCACTCGCCCTGGCCACCGCATCGATCAGCGCACGCCCGCGGGACAGCAAGGAGCAGCGGCGGCGGCGCCGCATGTCCGCGCAACAGACAGAACCGCGGACGGCACCGCCGGAAACCCGGGGCAACGTGGAGCTCCCGGGGGCACTCATCATCCTGGTCGCGTTCGTCTCGGGCACGGCGACCCTGGGGGTGGAAGTCCTGTGGACACGGCTGTTCGCCCAGGTCCTGCAGAACTCCGTGTACACCTATGCGGTGGTGCTGGTGGCGTTCCTGCTGGCCCTGTCACTGGGGTCCCTGGCGGCCAATGCCCTCGCCCGCCTCCGCCGCCCGGCGCCGCGGCATGTGCTGCTGGCCGTACTGGCGGCATCGGCGCTGATCACGTCGGCATCGCCCTGGGCCTTCCACGCGGTCACCGGCGGGCTGTCCTACGTGGGCGCCGGCGCCTCCTGGCTGGAATACCTGGCAGCGGTCTCCACGGTGGCCCTGCTCATCATGGTGCTGCCGGGCATCCTCCTGGGTGTGACGCTGCCTTACCTGCTGCGCCTGTCGGAAACAACCAGCCCCGAACCCGGCGAGATCCTGGGACAGCTGGTGGCGGTGAATACCTCGGGCGCCATCGTCGGCTCCCTGGCTGCCGGCTTCGTGCTCCTGCCCTGGCTGGGTGTCAGCGGGAGTCTCCTGGCCCTGGCGGGACTCTACCCGGTGCTGATGATTCCGCTGATCCTGCGCGAACCGCTCTCGCTCCCGGCGCGACTGGGCTGGGCGGCGCCGGTCACCGCGGCCGCAGTGGCCCTGCTGTTCCTGCGCATCGACGGTCCGGCGGCGACCCAGATCGACAGCGCCGCCGGCGAGGAACTCATCGAACTGATCGAGGGCACCCACGCCACCGCCGCGGTGATCGAGCGCGGCCCTCACCGGCTGATCCGGGTGAACAACTTCTACACCCTGGGCGGCACCGGCGCCCTGGAATCCGAACGCAATCAGACCCTGATTCCCATGCTCACCCACCCGGAACCGCGACGGGTGTTCTACCTGGGCATGGGCACGGGCATCACCGCCGGTGCGTCGCTGCTGTTCCCGGTGGAACGCGTGGATGTCTGTGAGCTGCTGCCGGAGGTGGTGGAACTGGCGGAGCGCCAC
Source organism: Aquisalimonas sp. (assembly GCA_007127625.1). GTDB lineage: Bacteria > Pseudomonadota > Gammaproteobacteria > Nitrococcales > Aquisalimonadaceae > Aquisalimonas. Next base: position 12,671 of record SKYZ01000184.1, read on the forward strand.
TTCCGGCCCTGGACCCAGGGCCTGTTCGACGACGACCGGGTCAACGTCCGCGCCGAAGACGGTCAGCACTGCCTGCGTCACGCGGACACCGAATACGACCTGATCATCAGCGACCTGTTCACCCCATGGAAA
>SKYZ01000335.1 GCA_007127625.1 Aquisalimonas sp.
ACTCCATCTCCACCTTCGGCGGCAACCCGCTGTCCTGCGCCGGTGCCCTGGCCAACCTGCGCTACCTGCTGGAGCACGATCTGCAGGGGAATGCCCATCGCGTGGGGCAGCACATGCTGAATACGCTCAAGAGGGTCGCCGACGACCACGCCGGAATCGGCGAGGTACGTGGCAAGGGCCTGATGATGGGCATTGAACTGGTCCGCCCGGGCACGCGCGAGCCGGATCCCGTGGCGGCCAAGCGGGTACTGGAAGGGCTGCGCACGCGGGGTGTCCTGATCGGAAAGGGCGGCCTGTACGGCAACGTGCTGCGCATCGGGCCGCCCATGAGCCTGACCATGGACGAGGCGGACGCGGGCCTGCAGGCCATTACCGAAGCCCTGGGCGAACTGGCGTGACGGGGCCTGCCGCGGTGGTGGTCGTGCAGATCCGGGTGGCATGAACTATTTTTCAAGGGACAACAAGAAGCGTCGGGGAAGCATTGACAGGACATCACCTGATGCATCCGCGGGGACGGTACGCCCCGTCGACCCTTGGTAGTGCCAAGAAGGAGAGTGACCACCATGAAACAACAATCACTTCGTGGCTCGTCCGCCACCGGCTTCGTCGTGTCGGGGCTCACGGCACTTGCGCTGGGCTCCGCGTCCACCGCCGCCACGGCCGCGCCGCCGGCCATCACCGTGGGGCAGATCGCGCCGTTTACCGGCTCCGGCGCCGAGTTCGGCGAGTATTACCGCGACGGCGCCGCTCTCGGTGTCCAGCATCTCAATGCTGCGGCAGAAGAGGCCCTGGGCGGTCCCATTATCGCGGATCACATCGCGGAAGACTCCGCCACGCTGCCCACGCCGGCCATTGAGGCCGCCCGCGGCCTGATCGAGGTCCAGGGCGTGCCCGTGATCATCGGCGGCTGGTCCAGCGGCGTGACCGTGGCCGTGGCCACCTCCGTGACCATCCCCTCGGAGGTCCTGCAGATCTCCAACGGCTCAACCTCGCCGTTGATTTCCGTGCTGCCGGAAGACCGCGATGCGGACCTGCTGTTCCGCACCACCGCCTCGGATGCCCTGCAGGGGGTGGTGGCGGCGCAGATGGCCGCCGGCGAGATCATGGACGACTACCAGTTCGACAGCGCCTCCACGCTGTACATCAACAACCCTTACGGCCAGGGGCTTTCCAACGCATTTGCCCGGTCGTTCCAGCTCCGCGGCGGCACCGTGCATGCGCAGGTACCGCACCCGGAGGAGGTTCAGCCCACATACACCTCGCAGCTGGCCTCGGCGTTGCAGAACGAGCCGGACATGCTGTTCGCGGCGAGCTATCCGGCGCATACCGCCACGTTCCTGCAGGAGGCGCAGGACATCTTCGAGTCCGACTCCTGGCAGTTCGTGGACGGCAACCGCTCGGACGACGTCATCGACGCCCTGGGCCCGGAAACCCTCGAGGGCATGATGGGCACGGCACCGGGGCAGGACCCCAGCATTCCGGGGTTCCAGAACTTCTCCGAGCAGTTCAAGGAGGCGTTCGGGCATGACCGCATCCCGCCGTTCACGGAATCGGCGTACGACGCGGCTCTGGTTGCCGGCCTGGCGGCGGTGAAGGCGTATGCGGACGGCTACGAGGATGCCGAGGACATCACCGGCACGGTCCTGCGTGACCGCCTGCGTGACGTGGCCAACGCCCCCGGGCAGACGGTCACCGCCGGTGACCTGGACAGCATCATCGCCGGCATGGAAGCGATCATGAACGGCGAGGATGTCCACTACTCCGGGGCCGCGGGCCCGGCGGACTTCGACGAGAACGGCGACGTGCTGACCCCCATCGCCATCTGGCGGTTCACTGACGGCAGCACGGAGACGGTAGGGATCCGCTCACCGGACGAGATCCCGGACGAGTAAGCCCACGGGCCAACACTCACCGGGGGCCTGCGGGCCCCCGGTCTGTTTTGTGCCGTGCCGCAGTGGCTCGGAGGACATGACCCTGGTCCGCGTTACACGGCAGGCGTAAGTCAGGTGCGTTCAGGATCTCCCGGTCTTCTCGTCGCGATCCCTCGCGGATGCCCCGGAGACCTTCTTCCAGCCGTCCCGCAGGTAGTTGGAGACCCGCATCTCCTCGCGCAGCAGGCCCTGTGGCCGGAACAGCACGATGCCCGCCAGCAGAAGCGATACCAGCAGCCAGCGTATGTACTGGGCACGGCCCGGCAGGTCGTCGTGAATCGCGGCCAGTACCGGTTGCAGGGCGTTGGCCAGGAATGCGGTACCGCTCCACACGCCCCAGATGATGATGGCGCCGAGAATGGCACCACGGTGGTTGCCGCTGCCGCCGAGCATGAGCATGATCCACACGAGGAACGTTGCGAACAGGGCGTGGAAGTGGCTGTAGTCAATGGCGACACTGTAGTGGGCGTAGAGGGCGCCGGCGATGCCCATGATCACCGCGCCCACGACGAAGGCCTGGACCCGGGCGAAGGTGACGTGCTTGCCATTCATGGCGGCGGAGGCCTCGTCGTCACGCACCGCGCGCAGCATGCGCCCCCAGGGTGAGCGGCAGGCCCTCTCGATCACCACGTAGCTCAGCATCAGGAACAGCGCCACGACCATCAGGTAGAACGCGCTGTAGTCGCGGGTGCTGAAGGGCTCGAAAATCCACACCATGTTCTGTGGTACCCAGTCGCAGACCTGGCTCTCGAACAGGCAGCGTCCGGGCTGGGGAATGCCGCGCAGGGGCTGCGGGCCGTTGGCCAGCCAGCGCTCGTTCTGGAAGATCAACCGGATGATCTCCGCCAGACCGATGGTGCCGATGGCGAGGAAGTCCATGCGCAGGCGCAGCAGCGGGATGGCGACCACGAAGGCCACGACGCCGGAGACCACGGCTGCGGCGGCCACGCCCACCAGGAACGGCATCTCCAGCCCGAACAGGACCTGGGTGTACTGCGCCGCGATGCCCGTGGGCGCCTCGATGGTGAAGAGCGCCGAGGTGAACGCCCCAACCGCGAAGAAGCCGGCAACCCCGAAGTTCAGGTGCCCGGCATAGCCCCACTGGGTGTTCAGGCCGAGGCTGATCATGCCGTAGATACTGGCCATGATCAGGAAGCTGATGACGTAGGAGAGATAGCCCCCGGGGATGGACGCCGCCAGCCCCAGGCCGATGAGCAGGCCCAGCGCGATCCCGGCGGGGATGCGCCACCAGTGCCCGGGCGGCAGCAGCACCGGCAGGATGCAGGCCAGTGCGACCCCGAGCATCAAGCCCTTGAGAAAGATCACCTGGGTCATGGGGCGCTATCCTCCCTCGCGGCCGAACAGCCCCTGGGGCCGGATCAGCAGCGTCAGCACCATCAGCACGAAGGCCACCGCCGGCCCGTAGGTGGGATCCAGGAACGACGTGGATACCTGGTGCGCAATACCGATGATCAGCGCGGCGAACAGGGCGCCGTAGGGGCTCCCGATGCCGCCCATGATGGTGGCGGCGAACATGGGCAGCAGCAGCCAGAACCCCATCTCCGGGCGCAACTGCGAAC
>SKYZ01000300.1 GCA_007127625.1 Aquisalimonas sp.
TCACCGGCGCCCTGCTGTGGATCACCGACCGTCTGCCGCCACGCCCCAAGGGCCTGCGCGATATCCGCCCGACAACCGCGCTCGGGATCGGCATCGCCCAGGGGCTCTCGCTGATCCCCGGTATCAGCCGCAGCGGCATCACCATTGCCGCGTCCCTGCTTTTCGGACTGAAGCGGCGATGGGCGGCGGAGTACAGCTTTTTCCTGGCCATCCCGACCATCCTCGCTGCCACGCTGGTCCAGTTCCTGGAGCTGCAGAATGCAGGCGGCGCCATGCGGCTCGGGTTGACGGAGATGCTCGTCGGCCTGGTGGTGGCGGCCGTGGTCGGTACATTTGCCCTCATGCTGGTGGTAAGGCTGCTGTACCGTGCCAAGTTACGGATCTTCTCGTGGTATCTCTGGCTGCTGGCCATTCTCGTGGCTGCCGGGGCCGTTCCGATAACCCACTGAGTCGCGCAGGCCGGGTCGGGGACGTAGTCATGATCAGTTATCTCGCAATCGCGCTGGGCGGTGCCCTGGGGGGGGCTGTGCGTTATCTGTTGGGTGCCCTGGTGGACCGACGGCACGCGGGCGGGTTTCCATGGGGCACCCTCGTGGTCAACACGTCCGGTGCGCTCGTCGCCGGCGCCCTGGCGGCGGGCTTCGCTCATTTCGGGCGACTGGACAGCATTGCCGCTGCTGCTCTGCTGATCGGGCTCTGCGGCAGCTACACCACGGTTTCTTCCTTCAGCCTGCAGGCCCTGACCTTGATGCAATCCGGGCATGCCGGGCGCGCCGCGCTCTACGTGTTGCTCTCGGCGGCCGGCTGTCTGCTGGCCGCGGCGGCCGGCTACGGTCTTGCCCTCAGCCTCCTGGTCGCGGGAGCTGCAGCATGACTGCCAGCGGCGCCATTGCAGTGGCTCTGGGGAGCGCCCTGGGTGCAGTTCTGCGCCATGCCACCAGTGACGCCTTCGCCGCCACCGGCGCTGGCTTCCCCTGGGACACCCTCACCGTCAACGTACTCGGTTCGCTGGTCATCGGCTGGCTCGCCGCACTCAGTGTCCCCGAGGGCCGTCTGCCCCTGGACGAGAACCGCAGACTGTTTCTCATGGGCGGTGTTTGCGGCGGCTTCACCACGTTCTCGGTATTCAGCCTGGAAACCCTGGTCCTGCTCCAGGCCGGTGCATTGCCCCTCGCGGCCGCCAATATCGCCGGCACACTGGTTGTTTGCCTGGCCGCCGTGTGGGTCGGCTTTGCCCTGGCCGCGCGCATGAACCATCGCTCCCGCCCCTGACCCCCGCCGTTGCACCACACTGGCGCACTGATTCCCACCGAACCCCCGTCATGCGGGCATCTCCACAAGGCACGACGCTTGCAACGTCGTTACGTTGAATTGCCAAGTCACCAAGCAACGGGTTGAGCACCCTGGAGCATGCCCATGACCACCACCGTGATGCTGGTTGATGAATACACCGACCGGGCCGAGTGGCTGCGCGAGGCCCTGGACGATTCGGGCTACCGCGTGGTTGCCACCGTCGCTCCGCACGAGGATCTGTACGAGCGGGTCAAGGAGATCGAACCGGATGTCGTGATCATCGAGGCCCGCTCAGGCAAGCGCGACATCCTCGAGGGCCTGAGTGCGCGCACCGGCCGCTACCCGCGTCCGGTGGTACTGCTCACCGAGCACAACGACCCGGAACTCATGAGCGAGGCCACGCGGGCCGGCGTCAGCCCCTATGTGGTCGGAGGCCTGTCGGCCGGCGGCGTGCAGTCCATCATCAATGTGGCCATCAACCAGTTCCACGAATTCGAGAAACTGCGCAGCGAGTTATCCGACACCCGGGCGCGCCTGGAGAACCAGCGCATCATGGAACAGGCCAAGTGCCTGCTCATGGAACAGGATGGCCTGAGCGAGAACCAGGCCTACCACCTGCTGCGCGAGACCGCCATGGAGAAGAGCCGGGCCATCAGCGAAATCGCCCAGGCCTTCCTGCGCGCCAGGGGGCGGGCCTGAACGCGCACCAACATCCAGCACAATGCACTGCAACGGTGCACCCAACGGCGGCGCACTCCTGCGAAGCCGCCGTAACCGACTGACAAAAGGAACATCGCATGGCCTGGTACGGGTATTGCAGTCCCCTCACGACAGCGGCTGAACCGGTCGTCGCCCAGAGCGACTCCCAATGGCGGGACGGACCGGTAACGCCACCGACCACCAGGCAGGGGTGCCATCCATCGCGCAGTCGATGGGGCACCCCTTTTTGTTTGCAGCAATGAGGGCGAAACCATGAGCTTCAAATCCCTGGGTAATCCCTTCGACCCCGAAACCGATCTGCGCCACGGCGCCGGCTGCTCCTGTGGGAGCTGCCAGCCCGCAAGCACTACGACCGACCAGGCCTCGGGCAATGCCACCCATGTGCATGAGCACGCGGCGACCGATGCCCCCAGCGACCGCGAATCACTGATGGATCGCCTCATCGAGAGCGCGGTGGTGCGGGCGATGTTTGCCCATCACGACCCCAGCCGCCGGCAGGTGCTGAAGATGATGGGCACCGGTACATTCGCGGCGGCCCTTGGCTCCATGTTCCCTCTGGAAGCGGCCAAGGCCATGCTCAAGGACGACCTGGGCGAACCCGAGAAGAAGGATCTCAGCATTGGGTTCATTCCCATCACCTGCGCCACGCCCATCATCATGGCCCATCCCATGGGCTTCTATGAGCGCTACGGTCTGAACGTGGACGTCCGGCGGGAAGCCGGCTGGGCCGTGGTCCGCGACAACTCCATGAACATGGAACATGACGCGGCGCACATGCTCACCCCCATGCCGCTGGCCATCACCATGGGTGCCGGCTCCAGCTCCATGCCGTTCCTGATGCCGGCGGTGGAGAACATCAACGGCCAGGCGATTACCCTGCGGATGGACCACAAGGACAAGCGCGACCCGAAAGACTGGAAGGGCTTCACCTTCGCCGTGCCCTTCGAGTACTCCATGCACAATTTCCTGCTGCGCTACTACGTGGCCGAGCACGGCCTGGACCCGGACCACGACATTTCCATCCGCGTGCTGCCGCCACCGGAGATGGTCGCCAACCTGCAGGCGGGCAACGTCGATGGTTACCTGGCGCCGGACCCCTTCAACCAGCGCGCGGTCTGGGACGAGGTGGGCTTCATCCACATGCTCACCAAGGAGATCTGGGACGGGCACCCCTGCTGTGCGTTCAGCACCAGCCGGCAGTTCGCCGAAGAAGCACCCAACAGCTTCGGCGCCCTGTTCAAGGCCATCGTGGATGCGACCCACTACTCGTCAAACCACGACAACCGGGCGGAAATCGCCGAGGCCATCTCCGGCCGCAACTATCTGAACCAGCCCACCTCGGTGGTGGAACAGGTACTCACCGGTCGCTATGCGGACGGTCTCGGCGAAGTCAAGAACGAGCCCGACCGCATCGATTTCGACCCCTTCCCCTGGCACTCCATGGGTGTGTGGATCCTCACCCAGATGAAGCGCTGGGGCTACATCGACGGCGA
>SKYZ01000075.1 GCA_007127625.1 Aquisalimonas sp.
CACAGGGGCCCGCCCACGACAGGCATGGGCGGGGAATCGGCGCTCAACCCGTTGTTGTGCATCGCAACAAACGTTGGCTGGCTGCTTCCCATCAAGTGTGCTTCAGTATAGGGTGTTCCGCAGATCATGCAAAATTTTAAAATAGGATTTCGCACAGCGGAATATCGATCATAAAACACCGACGCGAGGGGAGAACTGTGCTGGTTGTTGACGGAATCGAAGAAGTACGCGGCCTCGCGGGGCGGGAACTCGGCGTGAGTGACTGGGTGCTGGTGGACCAGGAGCGGATCAACGCCTTCGCCGAGGCCACCGGGGATCACCAGTGGATTCACGTGGACCCGGAGCGTTGCCGCGCCGAATCCCCCTATGGAACCACCATCGCCCATGGGTTTCTCACCATCTCTCTGCTGCCCATGCTGGCGGCGCAGCTGCTGGAGTTCCGCAACATCAGCGCACGGCTCAACTACGGCCTGAACAAACTGCGCTTCACCGGCCCGGTGCCGGCGGGGTCACGCGTGCGCCTGCAGCAGAAGATCAAGGACGTGCAGGACCGTGACGACGGCAGCGTGCAGATGACCGGCGAAGTGATCATCGAGGTGGAAGGCGCCGAGAAGCCCGCCTGCGTCGCCGAGTCCGTGACCATCTGCCTGCCGTGAGCGGCAGCGCGGAAAGCGTCCGCGCCGGTTCAGCGCGGCAGGTCAGCGTCCACCATCGCGGCCAGCTCGGCCTCGATGGTGGTTTCGTTGCGCTCCAGGTTCAGTGGCGAGATGCCGATGCAGTTCCGACGCAGTGCCGCAACATCGGACTCCGGTGCCGTGACCGCAGAGGACTCGTGGCGGAAGGCGAACCAGTAATAGGGCTTGTCCCGGGTGTCCACCCGCGCCTCCACCCGGGCCCCGGCAATGGAGCCGCGCGCCTGCCGGCAGACGGTGCGGCCCTCGACGGCGTCCGGTTCCACCGCGGGGAAGTTGACGTTGAAGCACACGGCTCTGTCCTGGTCCATACCTACCAGGCGACGGATGATCTCCGGCGCGTGGGTCCGTGCCGTGTGCCAGGGCGGCGGTTCCGGGCTGCGGAAGGCCTGGCTCAGGGCGATGGCCGGCAGCCCCATGACCAGCGCCGTCATGGCGGCGCCGACGGTGCCGGAGTAGGCCACCGAGTCGCTGACGTTGGCACCGCGGTTGAAGCCCGAAAGCACCAGGTCGGGCAGGGCGTCCTGCATGAGATGCTGGCTGGCCATGATCACGCAGTCGCTGGGTGTGCCGGAGACGGCGAAACGCCGCTCGCCCAGTTGGCGGCAGCGCACGGGCTTGTGCAGGGTCACGCTGTGGGAGCTGCCACTCTGGTCCTGCTCCGGGGCCACCACCCAGACCTCGTCGGCGACCTCTTCCGCCACCCACACCAGATGCGCGAGCCCGTCGGCATCGATGCCGTCATCGTTGGTCAGCAGCACGCGCCGCAGTCGCTCTTTCATCAGCCGGCTCCTCGGAGTTGCCGTCGCAGGGCGGCCCATTATGCGCGGTGCGGCCCGGTGGCTCCAGTCGCCGGCCGACACCGCGGGGTCCGAGCCATGCCCTGCGCTGGCGTTCCCAAATCGACAGAACGGAGGTAGACCCCATGATTGATCTCAACAACAAAGTGGCACTAATTACCGGTTCCAGTCGTGGTATCGGCAAGGCCATTGCCCAGCAGTACGCCGCCCACGGCGCCAAAGTGGTGATCTCCAGCCGCAAGGCCGAAGCCTGCGAAGCGGTGGCCAAGGAACTCACTGACCAGGGGTACGAGGCCATCGCCGTTCCCTGCCATATCGGTGACAAGGGCGAACTGCAGAAGCTGGTGGACGCCACCATGAAGCGGTGGGGGCGCATCGACGTTCTCGTGGCCAACGCCGCCACCAACCCGGTCTACGGCCCCATGAGCGAACTCACCGACGAGGCCTACGACAAGATCATGAACACCAACGTCGAGTGCACCGGGCAGCTGTGCAACATGGTGTTGCCGCAGATGGCCGAACGGGGCGACGGCGCGGTAATCCTGCTCTCCAGTATTGCTGCCCTGCGCGGCAACACCGTCATTGGTTGCTACGGCATGTCCAAGGCCGCCGAGGCGGCCCTGGCGCGCAACCTGGCGCTGGAGTGGGGGCCGCACAACATCCGCATCAACTCCATTGCTCCCGGACTGGTCAAGACCGACTTCGCCAAGGCATTGTGGGAAGATCCCGAGCGCCTCAAGCGCGTCGAGAACCAGACGCCGCTGCGCCGGATCGGCGAACCGGAGGATATCGCCGGCGTGGCGCTGTTCCTGGGTTCGCGAATGGGCGCCTACGTTACGGGGCAGACCATCGTGGCCGACGGCGGCGAGACCGTCTCCGCCTGAGCCGTTCACCGACACGGGGATCACGACGACATGAGTCAAGAAGACCAACAGCTGGTCGACGTTCTGGAAGCCCACCGCTTCGACGAAGACAAGCTCGCCGCCTACCTGCGCGAGCAGCTGCCGGAAGAATTCACCGGGGACATGCAGATCAAGCAGTTCCAGGGCGGGCAAAGCAACCCGACCTTTCTGCTGACCTCGGGCGGGCGCCGCTACGTCCTGCGCAAGAAGCCGCCGGGCAAGCTGCTGCCCTCGGCCCACCAGGTGGAGCGCGAGTACCAGGTCATGCGTGCCCTGCAGAGTACCGACGTACCGGTGCCGGAGATGCTGCTGCTGTGCGAGGACGACAGCATCATCGGCACGCCCTTCTACGTCATGCGGTTCATTGAAGGGCGGGTCTACAGCCATCCCGCGCTGGAGGAGATCGCGCCGGAGCAGCGGCGACCGATCTTCGAGGCCAAGGCCGACACCATGGCGCGGTTGCACCTGGTGGACTACGAGGCCGTGGGGCTGGCCGACTTCGGCAAGCCGGGAAACTTCCTGGGCCGGCAGATCGGTCGCTGGACCAAGCAGTACGAGGCCTCCAAGACCGGCGAGAACCCGTCCATGGAGAAGCTCATGGAGTGGCTGCCGGAGAACATCCCGGCGGACAGCGACGAGACCACCATCGCCCACGGTGATTTCCGGTTGGGTAACCTGATGCTGCACCCGGAGCGCCCGGAAGTCGTGGCCGTGCTGGACTGGGAGCTGTGCACCCTGGGGCACCCGCTGTCGGATCTGGCCTACTGCTGCATTCCTTACCATCTGCCTTCCGGCCTGCCGGGAATCCGCGGTCTCAAGGACCTGGATCTCAAGGAGCGCCAGCTCCCCACGGAGGAGGAGTTCGTGCAAATGTACTGTGAGAAGGCCGGCCGCACGCAGGGCATTACCGACTGGCCCTTCTACACCGCATTTGCGCTGTTCCGGCTGGCCGCCATCCTGCAGGGAGTCTACAAGCGCGCCCTGGACGGCAACGCCGCCAACGCCGACGCGCTGAAAGTGGGCGAGGGTGCCACCATCCTGGCGGATGCCGGCTGGAAGGAAGCCCAACGCCTGCAGAAGTAACAGGTTCGGCTCATTCGCGGTAGGAGCG